>JAFGST010000172.1 GCA_016934475.1 Candidatus Aminicenantota bacterium
CCCGACATGGAGAAGGAGTACGTCAAGCGCGTCATCGGCCTGCCCGGCGACCGCCTGCGCATCCGCGGCCGCCGGGTCTTCATCAACGGCCGGCCGCTGGCCGAGCCCTACACCGTGTTCAGGAACGAGGGCAACGGCGCCGATTTCCCGCCCCGCTATTCCTACGACTGGTACTTCCAGTTCCCGCTCCCGCTGCGCCGCACGCAGCCCGACGCCGCGGGCAACGTCGACTACGTGGTGCCGCCGCGCCACTATTTCTGCATGGGCGACAACCGCGACAACTCCTTCGACTCCCGCTTCTGGGGGCCGGTGCCCTTCGAGTACGTCGTGGGGAAACCGTGGCGCATCTACTGGTCCTACGAATCCTCGACCGAGGAGTACCTGACCCCCGGGTTGATATACAAGATCAAGGACATCGCGCTGACGATAGTCAGGTTCTTTTCGCATACTAGGTGGGAGAGAACTATAAAATCGATTGAATAACTCGGCGTACGGCATACGGCGTAAGGCGGACGGTGAAAACACCCTGTTCAAAGGCAATTGGCTTGTCAATTATCACCCGAAAGAGCAAAAATTTCCCGATTTCCTTGTTTCTTTAGGACATATCCAGGAATATTTTGACAAAAATGGCATTGAATTTGAATCGATTAATGTAAATATCAAGAAAAATGGCAAGAAAAGTCATTTCTTTAAAGAAGATTGGACCATTTACTTGAATTTAAACGAAATTGGCTGTGATTTTGAGGAAATTTTCGAAAAACCGGAAGAGATTGCCCAATTTAAAGCACTAGAAAGGCCAATCAAGACCATTTCGCTGTTGTTTCCCAGGCTGGAAAGCGATCCCAGATGGCGGAGCATGGGGATGCCAGCTGGGCAGATCCTTTTGTCATCGAGCCTGAAGGCCAGGGGATTCGAGCCGCGGCCCCTTCTATGGACGCTTTCTGGCGAAAATCGCCCCACAGAGGCGCTTTCGGCCGATCTGGCGGGGTTCACCCTGTTCGAGGACCTTCTGCCCGTCCTGGGGCCGATTTTAGGCGAATTTCGTGGTTCCTACGGGGGAATTCTGGCGGCGGGAGGGCCATTCCCGACTTTGGCTCCATTGGCGGCAGCCTATCACCTGCCGCAGGCCAACCTTTTCGTCCGCGGCGAAGCCGAGCTGGTTCTGCCCGGCATTCTCGAGGCCCTCAATTCGGGCGACGCCGAGGCCTTCTTCCGAAACAAGGGGATCTTTTGGCAGCAGCCGGGGTTGATCGCCATGGCCGGTTTCGACAAGGTCAATCGGCCCGACAATCTCGGGGACATCCCGATCGACCTCGATTTCCTGAAACCCGCCCATATCGAGCACGGCCTGGAGATGAACTTCTCCCGCGGCTGTAGCCGGGGATGCGTCTTCTGCTGCCACGCCCAGGGAAAGAAGCTCAGGAAGCTGCCGCTGGAGAAAGCCAGAGAACTGCTGGAGGAATACAGGAACATAGTCATAGGCATGACCGGAGGGGCAGAATCCCCATGGCAGGAATCACATCCATACCCAATCCCCCTATTATCAAGAAGGGATGAAAGGGGGATCTCGAGTCGCTGGACGGATGGAAATGCCTCACCCCCTACCCCCTCTCCTAAAGGCGAGGGGGGGTTGAAGAAAGCCGCTTCGAGAGGTAATTTCCCCCCTTCTCCTCCAGGGGAAGGGGGTTGGGGGATGGGGCCGGATAGATCGGAGCTCATGGATTCTGCCGTCAACATCAACGACGACGACATCCTGCAGGATCCCGGGTATGCAAGGGCGGTATTCGGGCTGATCAAGGAGCAGGGCCTGCGCATCTTCGGCATCCAGACCTCGACTACGTCTTTGGTCAAAGGCGACGGGGATCCCGACCAGGTCGTGCTGGACTTGGTTTCGGACAAGGAATTGTACGTGGGCGGCGCTCCCCTGCTGTGGCTGGGAACCGATGCTTTCCTTGCGGAGCGCGCCCGGCGCCTGGGGAAAAAGTTGCCGCCGCCGGAAAAATTCAAGGAATTACTGGGAGAACTGGAGAAGCGGCGAATCCGCCACTACCACTACTGGATCAGCAGTGACGGCGAATCGACCTGGGAGAAGTTCGTCGAGGAGCTGGCTCTACTATTCTCTTTTTTTCGCGATTTCCCCCGGTTCGGCCTCCTGGCCCACGCGCCGTTCATCGTCCCCTACCCGTCCAGTCGTTTGTTCGGCCAATTGCTTCCCGACGACCTGCGCCTGAAGATCAAGATAAACTTGAACGCCCCCGATGCACGCTTCGGCTATCGCGTGGTCGATCGCCTGGAGACCCGCTGGCCGCAGCTCAACGCCCTTTTGCGCAACGAAAAGGCGGGAGGAGAGAAAGGGCTCTTCGATTTTCTCAAGGAAAAAAACTTTATGGCTGCCGCGCAATTGGCGTATCATTTCCTGAAGCAGGAGCAGCTTCAGAGTTCTCAGAACGATCTGGCCTTGGAGAAAGCTTTGAAAAAGTTAAAAGATCTAATAGCAAAATTCCTGGAAATCCGCGATACCTGAACTAGTAGGACTGAAATTCCAAGCATCAAGCACCAAATCCCAAATAAATTCCAAGTTCCAAATTCCAATGACCTAAACGAAAGCCTTTTCAAGTTTCTTTTCTTCGTTTTGGTCATTCGGTCATTGGTGCTTGGTGTTTGTTTGGAATTTGGTGCTTGTATTTTGGTGCTTTTTCTTGCCGTCCGCCCTGCACCGTCCGCCATCTGCCTCTTCATTTCTTACCGTCTGCCGTACGCCGTCCGCCGTCCACCTTCTTCAACTCACCTGCGTCGCCTTGAACCCCTTGCCCAGCACCGCATACGTATCGTTGATGATCACGAACGCGTCGGGGTCGATGGACTTGACGAACTGGCGCAGCTCGGCCAGCTGCTTGCGGTGGATGACGGTCAGGATGGTCTCGCCTTCGCGGCTGAGGTAGAGCGAGCGCGACCTCAGCGCCGTGCCGCTGCGGTCGAGGGTGTCGAGGATGAACTCCTGGATCGCGTCGGTCTTGCTCGAGGTGATGATCACCAGCTTGGTGTAGTTCCAGCCCTCCAGGATCATGTCGATGACCTTGGAGGAGATGACCAGGACGATGTAGCCGTAGAGCGGCGCCTCGAGCTTCCGGAAGGCCAGGCCCGAGGCCGAGATGACGAAGAAGTCGACGAGCATGATGCCGATGCCCACCGAGACGCCGGTTCAGCGGTTGAGGATCTGGCCGAGGATGTCGGAGCCGCCGGTGGAGGCCCGGCCGCGGAAGACCAGGCCCAATCCCACCCCGAGCATGAAGCCGCCGTAGATGGCGGCCAGGATGGCGTTGTCGGTGGCTGACTTCACCCCGACCACCTGGTTGAAGAAGTCGATCAGCAGCGAGGAGACGACCATGCCCAGCAGCGAGCGCAGGCCGTACTTGCGCCCCATGATCCTGATGCCCAGAATGAACACCGGGATGTTCAGCACCATGATCAGGACGCCCAGCGGCAGGCGGGTGAAGTAGTTGACGATCATGGCGATGCCCGAGACGCCGCCGGGGACGAAGTGATGCGGGATCAGGAACAGCGAGTAGCCGACGCCCATGATCGTCGATCCCAGGATCACCAGGGACAGGTTGGCCAGATTGCGTTTCAGGTCCTTTTTCGGGATTTTCAATTCTTACCTCAAAGTGTCAGTGACAGTGTCAGTGTCAGCAAGAAACAGACATTACATTGGAAATTGCCTTGCTGTCACTGTCACTCACACTGTCACTTATCATAAAACTTTAACTTGCACTCGAACTTTGCTCTCAATCGCAATAAACGGCGCTCCGATCGCGATCTTCTCCGGCAGGCTCTCGACATAGCTCTCGAAGGCGATTTGGTCATCGATGAAAACCTGCACGAGCTGGCCGGGCTTGAGTTTCGCCAGCAAGGCTGGATCCATGGTGATCTCGATCGCGGGGTCGTTAAAAAGGTATACATTGAAGGGCTTGCCGGCCTGATCCACCTTGAGAAAACGGCTCTCCTCCACGGCCTGGAGCTTCTCCTTCAACTCCGGGCTCTGGGTGCCAGCGACTCCCAGGACCTTCTGCACGCGCAGGGCGCGCCAGAGGATGTCGGGATTGTCGGGCTGCTCGCGCAGCAACTCGGCGGCGACGGCCTCGGCGGCGGTCATGAGCTTGCTGCTGTAATAGGAATCGACCAGCAGCAGCAGGATGGCGGTGTAGTCGGTGGCCTGCTCCTGCCTGACGAAGGAGATGCCGCGGCGCAGGGCCTCGA
>JAFGST010000173.1 GCA_016934475.1 Candidatus Aminicenantota bacterium
CTTTCCTACTCAGATTCTTGCTGACTTTTCGGGCCGATTTGCGGCAAAATATTGGGCGTCACGACAAGTAGTCAACAGCTTGCAGGAAAGCAGCGTAGAAATCCTTGCCGCGAGACTTGTGTTCAACGATGAGCTTCCCCGGCCAGAAGAGATCGATACGACCTTTGTGCTTGGAACCGAGTTTTTGTACGGCGGCCTCGAACGATCCAACTTGGCGCCGTTGCACCCCGAAGATTTCGAAGAAGTCATTCCAGAAGGACTGAGCATCTGCGGATTCATCGCTCGCGCCCTTCCAGTCGTGAGCAAAGGCGACAGCGTTCGCCTGGATGTCGTTCCACGAAATGGCAGCCATGCCGCCTACTATAGATTAACCAAGGGCTTCTTGAAAGATCCTTCATATTGCTCACGAAATACCCGTGCTGGTGGAATATTTCAGCTTCCATGTTCCCGTTATCGGTTGTTTTACAACACTGTTGACGAGAAAAAGATCACGCCGCCATTTTTATTGGGGCTTCCTCCGCGAGCAGATTTTCGATCCCCCAGATGTGATCGGTTATCCCCGCGGCCATCGCCGGCGTCACCTGCAGGGATTGATGGACCCGCACGAAGTTGTAGTAGGCGAAGTGCAGAGCCACAGCCGCTTTCAGGTTGCGGTGCTTCTTTGAGAAGCCGTTCGTCAGCCGCGTGAACCGACGCATCGACATCCTCATGGTAAGGTTCTGCCGCTCCACATACGACGTTCCAATATCCCCCTCTCGGGGCTCCCCCTTCACCGGGATCTTGGTGGTACCAGAAACCTTTGGTGGGGAGTAACGGCCGCGCCCAGCCGCCTCAGAAGCGTAGTCTTTGATCAGCATGGCGTAGTCCACGTCGTCCCCAAACTCCGATTCTACGGCGTCTACGTAGGGCTCAAAGCCATCTGAAGTGATGTGAGCACGGCAGTCATCTTGGAGCCGTGATCCCAGATCATGGATGAAGGCTACGGCCGATTCCTTGGTGCGTTTTCCCACAAGATGGTTGATCGCCAGCTTGGTGTCGGCATCCAAAGAGACGAAAACGTACTGATCACCGTAGTCCAGCCTCAGTGCCCGATCCACATCCGTGACCCGCCTCTGTTTCTTCACCAAAAACGTCCAGATTTCATCTACTTGGATGGAGTCGGAGTCCACATTCTGAATGAGATCGTCCAGGAGCTGCTGACAATATTCACCGACCCGAACCAGCAGCGACATGATGGTGTTTCGGTTCACCCCGGTCGCCCGCTCGATGGATCGGATGCTGTTACCCTCCACAAGAAGGCGGATCACCATCAATTTCTTACTGAATTTCAAGTGGTTCGACATCGTACCGCTTGACTTTCCCAAGCGGTTGAGCCACGATGAAGGTCCCTAAGCTTCGGGCGGCTCGCCGCTTGAAGTTGGCCCCGCATCGGTTGCCGCCGGTCCGGGGCTTTTTTGTTCCTGGTCATAGTTATTTGTAGCAACAAACTACTGTCTTGTCAATAGGAAACGACAAGCTACCAATCTTTTTTCGTTGACTTTTTTCTACTTTGTTGCTACAACTACACCATGCCTAAAACAGGTTACAAGAAGCCGCTCCCCCGTTCCTTCATGCTGCGCGTCCGACTCACGGAGGAGGAGCGTGCCCTGCTGGAGAAGGCCCGGAAAAAGTCAAAATATCCGGACCTTTCCAAGTGGGTGCGGGATGTTGTACTGAGGGAAGCGAAAGAAGGGAGAGAGACCTAAGTATGCCCAGGCTGGCCTCCTCCCAATACAAGGTAGGGTCGTTTACCGGACAATTACCCTACCAGGACAGTGGTGGCACCAGTTCTAACTCTGCGGCAATCTTGAATAATCGACACAGAGTTATTCTGATGCGCAGTCGAGGAAAGCCTCTCATAGCACACCTCAAAATGCTATGCCCGGCCACCCTCGGGCGTTTTCTACTTGACAGCGGAGACAGCAGCGGGTAAACTTTCCTCAGTACTTCGAGGTGTTTACCGCCTCCACCGAGCCAGGCAGGATGCCCTTAACATCTTGACCTGGCTTTCTTTTTGGTTAAATCATGTGTCGTATTCCTCAGCGTGATCGGCTCTGATATACAGCCCACGATCTAAGCGAACCAACATCTCTTCATCTACGCTTTCGCTTAGCCAACGCCCCAAGGATGCTGAAGGAGCGGGTCTTCCTTCCTTTTCAAGTAGTTCGTTCAGTTCCTTTCGACGCATCGGTTTCGTTAGTAGGTTGTACGCCGCGTCTTTCCAGCTTGCGTTGATAGCTGTCGTGGGTGAGTGTTCTTTGAGCCGATTTATATCGGCTTGTAGAGCTGTGATTTCCTCTTCACACTGCTTCGCTTCGGCAAGCGCTTTGTAACGCCGGTCAGTTAGCTCGTCGATCGCTTTGAGCAAAATTTTTGTTCCGGGCGTTTCTACGTTGTGACCCATGTGAGGGCCTCCTTCGGTTTTATGATTTTCACGATACCAGATCTGAACAAATGATCAAGCAGGAAACGACCGCCCGAACATTTTTGTTCTAGCCTAAACAAGGCTTGATATATCTTATGACGCAGGTAGGATTTACGAGGATCGAAGTTTATGATGGACAGCGTATTGGACAAAGTTTGATCGGCAGGACATCCCGGTGGGATCCTACGTGCCAACGGGCAGCGGGGTCAAATTCAAACTAAGACACTACACAACGCCCGCCGCGCTTGACACCACGATCGCGCGATGCGAGCCTCTGCCCGGCCTGATTGCCGTCCCGGGAGGTGCCCGATGTCCAGAATCGCAGCAAGAACAATCGTTACCCTTGCGGCGTCCACGTTGCTCGGCTGCGGCGAGCCACCGCCGCCCCAGCCGGCGCCCCGGCGCGCGGAGCAGCCGCCGCCCCCGCGCGCGGAGCAGCCACCGCCCCCGCGGCGCACGGCGCCGCCACCGCCCCGGCCCCGTGCCCGACCGATCCCGCTCGTCAAGCCGGACGCGGTGAGCTCCGCCTGCGCGCCCTACGACAAGAAGCTGGCCGAAGGTTACGCGAGCTATCTCGACGCCTTCTCCAACGCAGGCCTCGCGCTCACCCCGGACGGACGCCGGCTGCTCTATCTGTCCAATCGCGCCGGGGGGAGCTATCAGCTCTATGTCGGGCTCGTCGCCCGGCCGTCGGCCAAGCCAACCCCCATCGCGCCGGCCATGGACCGAATCGGCGGAGCGCGGCTCACCCCGGACGGCAAGACCATCGTCTTCGTGCGCGACAAGGGCGCCAACGAGAACTGGCAGCTCTTCCGGGCCTCGCTCGACGGGAAGCAGGTAACGCCTTTGACCGACAGGCCCGGCTGGTATCACCGACTGCCCCGGATCTCACCCGACGGCCAGACGCTCTACTACTTCCGCGGGGCGCAGCGGGCCAGGGAGACCCAGCTCGTGGCCCAGCCCCTGGCCGGGGGCGCGGCGCGGATCGTCCTGAAGACCCAGGGATTCAACTTCCTCTCCGATGTGAGCCCCGACGGGAAGCGGCTGCTCTTGACCCGATTGAACAGCATGTCCGACTCGGAGCAGCTCGTGGTCGAGGTGGCCACGGGCCAGGTGAAGCGCCTCGCGCCCGCCCAGGGGACAAAGGCCCATGCCCACAGCGGCGTCTTCTCGGCCGACGGCAGGGGCGTCTACATTATCACCGACCAGGGCGTGGCCCGCGCCGGCCTGGTGCGCCTGGACGAGCAGGGCGCGGTCCAGGCCCGGTATCAGCCCCGGACCGGCGAGGTCGCCCAGGTGAAGGTGCCCCCGAAGGGTCGCCTCATCGCCGTGCTCATCGACCTGGGCAGCCACCGCCGGATCGAGCTCCTGGACCAAAAGACCCTGCGCCGCAAGCGGGTGGTGAGACACCCCCTGGGCGCGGTGAGCCTGGGCGCGTTCGGCGACACGGGTCGACGGCTCGTTGCGACCATCTCCAGCCCGTCCGCGCCCATGGACGCCTTTGCCGTGGACATGCGACGGGGCCGCGTCAGGCCGCTCCGCCGGGATCGCCGCCCCGGCCTGGCCAGGCTCGCCCGGGTGAAGGCCCGGGAGGTGCGGATCCCCACCTTTGACAAGCTCCAGGTCCCGGTCATCACCTACCTGCCCCGCCGCCTCAAGCGGGGCCGGCGGCTGCCCGTGCTCGTGAGCGTGCACGGCGGCCCGGCCTCCGCGTCCACGATCCGCTGGAACCCGATGGCCGCCTATTTCATCTCCCGGGGCTGGGCCGTGGTGCTCCCCAACGTGCGGGGCTCCACCGGCTACGGCAAGGCGTACGAGAAGGCCGACAACGGCCGGCTGCGGCTGGACGCGGTCAGGGACCTCGAGCACGTCAACAAGTGGCTGCGCGGCCGGCCCTGGGCCGATCCCAGGCAACTCGTGGTCTACGGGGGCAGCTACGGCGGCTACATGACCTACATGGCCCTCGGGCACCAGCCCGAGCTCTGGCGGGCGGGGGTGGGCCTGGTGGGCGTGGTCAACCTGCGGACGTTTCTGAAGAACACCACCGGCGCCATCAAGCTGGTGTTCCGCGACGAGTTCGGGCGGCTCGAAAAGGACGGCCCGTTCCTGGACAGGGTCTCGCCCATTCAAGTGGTCGCCCAGTTCAAGGCCCCGCTCTTCGTCTACCAGGGGCACAACGATCCCCGGGTGCCCCGCTCCGAGCAGGACCAGCTCGTCCGGGCGCTGCGCCGGCGAAACCATCCCGTCGAGTACATGGTCGCGATGGACGAGGGCCACTCCCTGAGCCTGCGGCACAACCAGCTCTCCTTCATGGGGCGGGTGATGCGGTTCCTGGACGTTCACCTTGGCCATCCCGGCGTGCCCAAGGGCTGCGCCCCCTGACCGAGGGGCTGCCTCGCCGGCTCGAAACTCCCGTCAGGCGGCGTTTCGGCCCTGAAAAAGGACCTTGACCCGACCGAAGCCAACCGGAGATACTCCTCCCCGAAATCCAGAAGGTCGTCGACATGTCTCGTGCGAAATCCGTGGATTGAAGCGGCGATTGTGCGGCCGAGCGCTCAAGGCGCCCAAATATCAGGGCCCGGTAGCATCACGCGACAGTTCGACAAGGAGGCTCTTATGCCAAAGACACCGCAGAGCATGGACAGATCGAGAGCGGACATCTACAGAGATGCGCCCGTCGCGAAATTCGGGGAGCGAAAGCCCGATTTCTCGACCATGGGACGCAAGATGGAGAACCAGTACAGGCGGCACCGGGAGGTCGTCGTCGTGGAGGCGTGCCGAACCCCCTACGGCAGGTTCGGCGGTGGCCTGAAGAGCCTGGACGCGTGCGAGCTCGGCGCCCTGGCGATCAAGGAGGTCCTGCGTCGGACAGACGGCAAGGTGAAACCGGAAGACGTCGACTACGTTTTCATGGGGCAGGTCGTCCCGGCGGGATGCGGTCAGGTCCCGAGCCGTCAGGCAACCATCCTGGCCGGTCTGCCCGAGTCGGTTCCCTCAATCACGGTCAACAAGGTCTGTTCCTCGGGAATCAAGACCGTGGATCTGGCTGCGCAGATGATCCAGCTCGGCAGGGCCGAGATCTGCATCGCCGGCGGGCAGGAGAGCATGAGCAACTGCCCCTACTCGCTTCCCGAGATGAGATGGGGATCCAGGATGGGCCTCACCTCCAGGCCGGCCGTTGATCTCATGGTCTATGACGGCCTGTGGGATGCCTTCTATGACCGTCACATGGCCATTCATGGCTCCGAGACTGCCGATGAGTTCGGTTACACCCGGGAAGATCTGGATGACTGGGCGCTGCACTCCCAGAAGAGCGCGGGCGCGGCCATCGAGGCGGGAAGAATGGACGACGAGGTCTTTCCCGTTGAGGTACGGACGGGGAAAAAGACCGCAATCGTCGACAAGGACGAGTTCCCCAGGCCAGACAGCACGATGGAAGGCCTCGCCAAGCTGCCACCCGTCTTCGGCCACAAGAGCGCCGTGACCGGTCGGCCAGGGAGCGTGACCGCCGGAAATGCTCCCGGAGTCAACGATGGCGGCGACGTCTGCCTGGTGATGAGCAGGAAAAAGGCAGATGAGCTGGGGATGAAGCCCCTGTGCACCATTCTCGACTATGCCGAGGTCTCACAGCCGACCAAGGACATCGCCACGGTCCCCGGGCTCTCGATCAGGAAAGTCCTGCAGCAGAACGACCTGACCATCGACGACGTGGACCTCATCGAAATCAACGAGGCCTTTGCCGCCGTCGCGCTGATCAGCGCGCGGACCATCCTCGGACTGTCCAAAGACCAGATGTACGAGAAGGTGAACGTGAACGGCAGCGCCATTGCCTTCGGCCATCCCATCGGTGCCACGGGGGCCAGGATCCTCATGACGCTGGCCTACGAATTGCGGCGCAGGGGGGGCGGCATCGGCGTCGCCGGAATCTGCGCCGGTCATGCCCAGGGCGACGCCATGCTGATCAAGGTGGATTAGCGCGTCGCTCAGGAGAGGCACTCAGCACAAAAAGATGGCACTAGTTCCTCGAAAGGAGATTGATAGATGCGAGACGTCGTAATTGTCAGTGGAGCAAGGACCGCCGTGGGGAACTTCGGCGGTTCGTTGAAAGGTGTGTCGTGCGTCGATCTCGGCGCCCTGGTCATCAAGGAGGCGATCAAGAGGGCAGGCCTCAGGCCCACCGTCAGTGATTTTGTCAAATCGTGCCGCGCGACCGTCTTCGGCGATTTCGACATGACGGAAATCAACAAGAAATACTATGACTACGATGATTCGTTGACGCCCGTCTATTTCGACGAATGCATCATGGGAAACGTCATCCAGGCCGGCCAGGGGCAGAACCCCGGCCGGCAGTCGATGATCTACGCCGGGCTTCCCGAGGAGACCGGCGGGATCACCGTGAACAAGGTCTGTGCCTCGGGGATGAAGGCCATCACCATGGCCGCGCAGGTCATCAAGTCCGGTGACGCGGACGTCATCGTGGCCGGTGGCATGGAGAACATGAGCAATGTTCCCTATGCCCTGCCCGATGCCCGCTGGGGATACCGGATGGACATGCCTTTCGGTCAGATCGCCGACCTGATGGTCCATGACGGTCTCTATGAGATCTTCAACGGCTATCACATGGGAATGACCGCGGAGAACATCGTCGACCGGTACGGATTCACGCGGGCGCAGCAGGACGAGATCGGGCTCATGAGCCACCAGCGGGCGCGGGCCGCCATCGCGAGCGGGGCCATTGCCGACGAGATCGTGCCCGTCGTCATCCCCCAGCGCAAGGGTGACCCCACGGTCTTCGAGGTGGACGAGCGCCCCATGGACACCACCATGGAGAAGATGGCCAAGCTGCGGCCCGCCTTCAAGAAGGACGGGACCGTCACCGCCGGGAACGCCTCGGGGATCAACGACGCCGCCGCGGCCGTCGTCGTGATGAGCGCGGACAAGGCGAAGGAGCTGGGCCTGAAGCCCCTCGCCAAGATCAAGGGCTACGCCTTCGGCGGCGTGGATCCGGCCTACATGGGGCTGGGGCCCATCCCGGCCACGAGAAAGGTCTTTGGCCAGCTCGGCCTCACCATGAAGGACATCGACTACGTGGAGCTGAACGAGGCCTTCGCGTCCCAGACCCTGGCGTGCATCAAGGAGCTCGAGATCGACCTCGACAAGTGCAACGCCAACGGGAGCGGGATCTCCATCGGCCACCCCATCGGCTGCACCGGCGCGAGGATCACCTACTCCCTCGCCATGGAGATGCAGAAGAAGGGTCACCAGCTCGGTCTGGCGACGCTCTGCATCGGCGGCGGACAGGGCATGGCCACCGTCCTGGAGAGCGTCTGAGACACTCGCTGCCCCGCCCCGCCCCTGACGAGCAGGCGTAAACGCCCGATCAAGCCCCTCTCGCGGCCATCCTTCATGCTGCTTTGAAAGTCACCACGAATGGAGCGCAGGGTTACATCGACCGCTGCAGAATCGTCTCCCGGGCGGTGAGCGCTCACGCTGCGGCTTCCGTTTCTCTGGCGGCGTCTCCGCTCGTTCTCCTTCTGCGGCTCACCATCACGTACAGGCACGGCATCAGGAAGAGGGCCACCGGGATCTCGAAGATGAGACCGCCAATGGCGGCCACGGCCATGGGCTGCAGCATGTCCCCCCCCGCGCCGATGTTGAGGGCGAGGGGCGCGAGGCCGGCGATGGTGGTCGCCGTGGTCATCACCCGCGGCCTCAGGCGAAGGCGCGCCGCCTCGCGCACGGCGTCTGTGGCCGCTTCGGTCGCGGGGTCGCTCCGCAGCTCGTCCGCCAGCGTGAAGAGCAGGACCCCGTCGTTGACGGTCGCCGCCACCACCACCAGCAGGCCGACCAGGACGGTGGCGCCCATGGCGAGCCCGCTGATCCAGAGCGCACAGGCCACGCCGGCGATGCACACCGGGATGGAGGCGAGGATCAGCGCGGGATAGCGGACGTTGTTGAACTGCACGGACAGCACCACGAGCGCCAGGAAGATCGCCAGCCCCAGGATGCCCAGGACCGAGCGAGAGAGATCCTGCATGAGCCTCGCCTTGCCCGCGTAGCCGAGCTCGTATCCTCGGGGCAGATCCAGCTTCGCGAGCCGCTGCTTCAGCTCGCTCAAGGCCGCTCCCGCGCTCCCCCTCCTGACGTCGGCGCGGATCACGACCTGCTTGACCTGATCCTCGCGCACGATCTCCACGGGCCCGGTGCCGCGGGTCACCGTGGCCAGGTCCCGCAGCCGGTGCTGCTTCTCCTCTCCTCCCGAGATGACGAGCTCCTCGACATCGCGCTTGGATCGAATCCGGGACTCCGGGATTCGGAGCCGGATGTTGTAGTGCTCCTTGCCCTCCTGGTAGCGCGTGGCGACGACCCCTTGGAGCATGGCGCGCAGGGTTTTGGCCACGTCGGCCACCGAGACGCCCAGCTCGTGCGCACGAGCGCGATCGATCTTGACGATCAGCTCGGGCTTGGTCAGGTCCATCCCGAGGTGCACGTTGGTCAGGCGCGGGCTCTCCCGGGACACCCGCGCAACCTCCCCGGCCAGCTCGAACAGCCTCTTCAGATCGGGGCCGCGCACCTGGATTTCGAGGTCGGACTCTCCCATCTTGCGGATGCCCTTGATGCGCATCTGCCGCACCATCACCTTGCCGCCGGGCGGCGCGAGCCGCGCGAGGCGGCGGCGCAGGCGGCGGATGTACGCCTCGGTGGAGATCGCGCGGGCCTTTCGCGGCACGAGCTGGAGGTCGATCTGCCCCTCGTTGGCCACCTCGAAGGTGTACAGGCCCCACACCTTGCCGCCGGCCAGGGTGAAGGCGCTCTCGACCAGGGGATCGTCCACGACGTGCTGCTCGATCCGGCCGAGCAGCCCGTCCGTCGCCTCCACCGAGGTCCCGGTTGGCAGCTTGACCTTGATCATGACGCGCCCGTCGTCGAGGTTGGGTAGAAACTCGCTGCCCAGCGAGGGCACGACGAGCGCCATGGAGGCCGCGATTCCGACGAAGAGCGCCAGCACCAGCCAACGCCAGCGGACGCTCCGCGCGACGAGGCGTCCGTAGCCGTCCTGCAGCCATGTGAGCCAGCGCGCCCGTCCCTGCCGAGCGCGGCGCCGCAGGACGAGCGAGGCGAGCATCGGGACGAGGGTGAGCGAGCACGCGAGGCTCGTGACGACGATGCCGGCCACCACCAGGATGAGCTCGCGGAAGAGGA
>JAFGST010000020.1 GCA_016934475.1 Candidatus Aminicenantota bacterium
TAAAGTCGATCTTAGTCAAATCAATTTTACCCAAAAGAGAGGCCGGCCTCTATATCATCGAAACTTTACTAGGACAGTAGTGATTCGAAACCGCAAGCAATCGAGCGGTTGTTGCTTCTCTTCCGAGTTGCGAATCACGAGTTACGAATCACGAATTATGAAGACTCGCGGCCTTTACAATGTCCCGATATCGCGTTACAATACTATATCGAGGTGAAGCGATGCCTGTTTACGAATATAAATGCCGCAAATGCGGCGCCGAGTTCGAGAAGTTTTTTCGTTCGCTCGCGGCCGCCAAAAATGTGAAATGCGAGAAATGCGGCAGCTCCCAAGTGACCAAGCTGATCACCTGCTGTAGCGTTTCATCAAGGGGAAAGGGCGGAGGTTCCGATTCATCTTCGTCGTGCGGCAGCTGCTCGGGCGACACCTGCAGCACGTGCCATTAGAGCTGAAACGAGCTTGGTTTACGGCAGACGGCATACGGTTTACGGAAAGGCAATGCTAAAAAATCATTCGGGTGATTGCGGCTTCCGTCCGCCGTCGGCCGTCCGCCGTTAGCCGAGCGCTTACATCTTCTCTTTGCAACTGTAGACTATATTTCCGCCGACGATGGTATAGGCCACGGCGCCCTGGCCCTGCCAGCCCAGGAAGGGGCAGTTGTTGGCCTTGGAGCGGAAGTCCTTTTCCTCGATCTTGAAGCGCCGCTTCGGGTTCAGGATGGTCAGGTCGGCCGGCAGGCCCGGCGCGACGCGGCCGCGCTCCTTCAGCCCCAGGACGCGGGCCGGGTTGCTGGAAAAGAGCTCGATCAGGCGCTTGAGGGAGATCATCTTCTTCCGCACCAGGCGGTCGTGGATGACCGCGAACGACGTCTCCATGCCGATGACGCCGAAGGGGGCGTACTCGAACTCCTTGTCCTTGTCGTCGCGGGTGTGCGGGGCGTGGTCCGAGGCGATGCAGTCGATGGTGCCGTCCTGCAGGCCGCGGATCAGCTCCTGGCGGTCGGCCTCGGTGCGCAGCGGCGGTTTGACCTTGTAGACGGTGTCGTAGGTCCGGATCAATTCCTCGTTGAGCAGCAGGTGGTGCGGCGTGGCGTCGGAACTGACCGGCGTCCCGGCCCGGCGGGCGTTGCGGATCAGCGCCACCGAGCCGGCCGTGGATATGTGCGTCAGGTGCAGTCGCGAGCGGATGCGCTCCTGCAGGATCAGGTCGCGGGCGACGATCACCTCCTCGGCGGCCTTGAGGATGCCGCGCAGCCCGTAACGGTAGGAGATGAATCCCTCGTTGACCTGGCCTTCGGCCGAGATGGTGTGGTCCTCGGGATGCTCGATGATGGGCACGCCGAGCATCCGGGCGTATTCCAGCGCCTTGCGGATCAGGTCGGCCTTCATCACGCACTGGCCGTCGTCGGAGAAGGCCACGGCGCCGCCCTCGACCAGGTCGGCCATCTCCACCAGGTTCTCCCCCTGCAGCCCCCGGGAGACGGCGGCCACGGGGAAGATGTTGACCAGCCCGACCTGGCGGGAGCGGGCGATGATGTACTCGGTCACCGAGCGGTTGTCGTTGACCGGCTCGGTGTTGGCCATGCAGGCGATCGAGGTGAAGCCGCCGCGCGCCGCCGCTTGGGCGCCGCTCTCGATCGACTCCTTGTTCTCCTGCCCCGGCTCGCGCAGGTGGACATGCATGTCGATGAAGCCCGGGGCCACGACCATATCCTTGGCGTCGATCACGGGCACGCCCGACGCCTTCTTGATCGATGCGGCGACCTCCTTGACCTTGCCGTTCTCCACCCGGACGTCCATGAGCCGGTCGATGCGGGCCGCCGGGTCGACGAGGCGGCCGTTCTTAATTAAGAGTTTCATGGATCTCCCCTTTCAGGAGGTACAGAACGGCCATGCGCACGGCGATGCCGTTGGTCACCTGCTGCAGGATCACCGACTTCTCCGAGTCGGCCATGGAGGTCTCGATCTCCACGTCGCGGTTGATCGGCCCGGGGTGCATCAGGATGGCCCGCTTGGCGGCCAGGGCGAAGATCTCGCGGCGGATGGCGAAGCGGTTGCGGTACTCGCGGATGGAGGGGAAATAGTTCCTGGCCCCGCGCTCCTCCTGGACGCGCAGCATCATGACCACGTCGGCGCCCCGGACGCCGAGTCGGATGTCGTAGTATACCCGGGCGCCCATCTTCTCGAACTCCTGGGGCACCAGCGACGGCGGGCCGACCAGGGCTACCTCGTTGCCCAGCTTTTGGTGCAGGATGATGTTGGAGCGGGCCACGCGCGAATGCAGGATGTCGCCGACGATGGCCACCTTCAGCCCGCGCAGGGTCCCGAGGCGCTGCTGGATGGTCAGGGCGTCGAGCAGGGCCTGGGTGGGATGTTCGTGGAAGCCGTCGCCGGCATTGACGATGGAGGAGCGGGCGAAGGTGGTCAGGTAGTGGGGCGCGCCGGAAGCGGAGTGGCGGATGACGATGATGTGCGGATTCATGGCCTCCAGGGTCAGGACGGTGTCCTTCAGCGTCTCGCCCTTCTTCAGGCTCGACACCGAGGAGTTGAAGTTGATCAGGTCGGCGCTCAGGCGCTTGGCCGCGATCTCGAAGGAGCTGCGCGTGCGCGTCGAGTTCTCGAAAAAGAGGTTGACCACGGTCTTGCCCTTGAGGGCCGGCACCTTCTTGACGTCGCGGCTGGAAACCTCGATGAAGGCCTCGGCCGTCTCCAGAATGGTCTCGATGTCTCCGACGCCGAGATGCTCGATGCCCAGCAGGTGGTCCTGGCGGAACGTCCTTTCCTTCATCTAGAACCCCTTGGGCTCCATGATCAGCACCTGGTCCTTGCCGTCGATCTCCTGCAGCATGACCTTCACCCGCTCGCGGCGCGAGGTGGGAAGGTACTTGCCCTTGAAATCGGGGCATATGGGCAGCTCGCGGTGGCCGCGGTCGATGAAGGCCGCCAGCTGCAGCGAGGCCGGCCGGCCCAGTTCGAAGATCGAGTCCATGGCGGCGCGGATGGTCCGGCCGGTGAAGACCACGTCGTCGATCAGGACGATGTCGCGGTCCTCGATGGAGAAGTCGATCTGGGTCTTCTTGACGGCCGGCTGCTTCTCGTGCTTGTGCAGGTCGTCGCGGAACATGGTGATGTCGAGGATGCCCAGGGGGATGTCGACGCCCTCCATCTCCTTGAGCAGCTTCTGGATGCGCCGGGCAACGTGGACGCCGCGGGTCTGGATGCCGATCAGCACCAGGTTGCGCGCGTCGCGGTTGCGCTCCAGGATCTCCATGGACAGGCGCTGCAGCGTGCGCTTCATCTTTTTGTCGTCCATGATCCTGGCCTTGGTCTTTTCTTCCATAAGTTTCTCCTTGGGGGCAAAGCCAATTATAGCCGAATCGCGGAGTTTTTCAAGCTCCGGGGCCCCGTCGCTCCAGGTGGTCGCGGAGCAGTTCGACGACCTCGTCCAGGTGGGACAGGTCGTTGCCGCGGCCCTCAAGCAGGTTGGCGCCGCCTCCGCCCCGTCCATCCAGCAGCGTGAAGATGCGACCGCTGAGCCGGCGCAGGTCGAAGTCCCCCGGACCGCGCCCGATCAGGATGCAGGGCGGCCCCTCCTTCTGGAACGCCAGGACGTGCCGCCCGCCCTGCATGACGGCCAGGGCGAAGCGGCGCAGGTCGGCGGCCGCGCAGCCGCTGAATTCTCGTACCACGACGGCCCCGGAGTCGGCGATGGCGTCCCTTGCCTCTTGCTCCATCTGGCGGCGGCGCGCCTGCTGCAGTTCCCGCCGCAGGTCGTCCCGCTCCTTGAGCAGGGCCTGCACCTGGGCGGGGATGTCGGCCAGAGGCTGGGTGATCAGGCGCTGCAGGCGTTGGACGACCTCGTGCTTCTGCTGGTGGTCGCGCAGGGCGCGGCCGCCGGCCGCGTAATACAGGCGCGCGTTCGAGCGCACGCGCTCGCTGCGCAGGATCTTCAGCGGGCCGATCTCGGCGCTGTTCCGCACGTGGGTGCCGCCGCAGGCCGACTGATCGAAGCCCTCGATCTCCACCACGCGGATGCGCCCCGGTACCTTGGGGGGCTTGCGCAGGTGCAGCGTGGACGGGTCGTCGCTGGCGAAGACGCGCACCGGCAAGGCGGCGAAGACCCGGCGCGCGCATTCGGCTTCCAACGCCCGGATCTCCTCCTCGCTGAAGTCCGGGCGGCCGGTCTCGATCGAGGAGTGCTCGGGACCGATGGCGAAGGAGAGGGTGGCGGCGGCGAAGTCGCGCACCAGCACCTGGGAGAGAAGGTGCTGGGCGGTGTGCTGCTGCATGTGATCGTAGCGGCCCACGAAGTCGAGAACCAGCCGCAGGTCGCCTTCCCCGGGGTCCAGGCCGAGAACGTGGACGACGTCGTCTCGGTCGTTCTCCAGTCCCAGGAGCGGCAGGCCGTTGATCGTGCCATGATCGGCGGGCTGCCCGCCCCCCTCGGGACGGAATATCGTGCGCTCGAGACGGAGGCGGAAGAGGCCCTCGCGGCTCTCCTTGGCGGTGATCCTCGCCGTGATCTCCCGGCAATAGGCGTCGCTGTGGTAGATCCTCTCGGTCACTTGCCCGCCTCCCGCTTCCTCAGGGCAGCCTCGATCAGCCTCATGGCCGACGCCGCCGGCCAGTGAAGCGCGCCCGCTCCTTTCATCCTGGAATTCCTCCAGGATCCGCAAGGGGCGCACCCATTTTCGGACGCGGCGGCCTTTTTGTCAACCGTGGCCCGCCTGTCAAGGACGGCAACCGACGCGGGGCCCTAGGGCAGGGTGCGCAGGAAGGAGCGGCGGGCGGTCTCGACCAGGA
>JAFGST010000174.1 GCA_016934475.1 Candidatus Aminicenantota bacterium
CAGGTAGTGGATCCAGGCGAAGTTGTAGACCTCGTCGACGTCGGCGCCGCCCTCGACGAAGCGGTAGCCGAGGCGCAGGCGCAGACGCGGCGACAGCGTCCAGTCCAGGGCCAGCAGCACGTCCTCGGCACGGCCCTGCTTGGCGGCCGAGCCGTCCGCTTCCAGGAGCAGGCCCATCCTGGCGCTCCATGCCCAAAACAAGCGCAGATGCAGCAGCGGCACGAAGCCGACGTTGACCTTGGACGAGGCCAGGCCCGGCGCCTCCAGGGCGATCTCGGCGTCGCGGATCTTGGCGGTGAAGCCGATGTCCAGGCGCAGCCGCCGCCGGTCCAGCAGGCGGTAGCGGTAGGTGAGGCGGTAGGAGTTGAAAGTGTAGACGCCCTCGACGTCGGCCCCCTGGGGAAAAAGGACCCCCTCGAAAATGACCGGCCCGGGCAGGACGCCCGCCGCCTTCAGCGTCAGCGGTGCAAAGAGCAGGGAGAGCTCATGCCGGCGCGACAGGGCATAGGACAGGCGCAGCCGGTAATAGGCCTTGGCCGCGACATCGAGGTCCTCGGATAGGGAGAACAACGTGCCGCCCACGTTTGGGATACGCACGTCGTTGTAGCCCGAGAACACTCCTCCGCCTTCCACTTCCGCCGTCCAGCGCCGCTCCGGACCGGCCTGTCCGGGCGCCGCGGCCGCCGCAATGAGAAAAACGATGAAGAAAAGGGCGAATGTTTTGCTCATGCTCATCCTCCGCTGGAAGTATACCCGATATGGTGATCATTTTCAAGCGCCTGTGCCCGGCGCCGGTTGTCTTGCTCGCGCTTCTCGCGTACAATGCGGCCGTCATGGATAGGCGCAAGAAGTTTCTCCTGTTCGACATCGACGGCACCTTGCTGCATTCGGGGGGCGCCGGCCGCCGCGCCCTGGGCGCGGCGCTGTGCGAGGCGGGCGTGGCCGCCGAGGTGGTGGAGGCGATCTCGCTGGCGGGCAAGACCGACCGGCGCATCGTCCTGGCCGCCCTGCGCGACAGCGGTCATCACCCCGCCGCCCTGCCCGGCCTGATGGCCGATGTCCTGGAGTCCTACCTCGTCCATCTGGCCGCCAACCTGGAGGAGCGGCCGGCGCGGCCCTACGCCCTGGTCCGCGAGCTGCTGGCCGCCGTCAGGGAGCGCGCCGACATGGAGCCGGGGCTGCTCACCGGAAACATCCCCGCCGGCGCCCGCCTCAAGCTGGAATCGGCTCGGCTTGGGGACCACTTCTCCTGGGGGGTGTACGGAGACCACTCCGAGGAGCGCAGCGACCTGGCCCGGGAGGCGCTGCGCCGGCTGCAGGCGGGCAACGGCGGCGTTCATCCCCGGGACGTCTTCGTCATCGGCGACACCTGCGCCGACATCGCCTGCGGCCGGGCCATCGGAGCCGTGACCATCGCCGTGACCTCCGGCTTCGAGCCCGCAGCTGAGCTGGCCGCCGCCGCCCCGGACCACCTGGTTCCCGGTTTCCGCCAGCTGTTCGACCTCTGGGACCTGCCCTTGCCGCGCCTCAACTCTTAATGCCGGCGCTGCGGGGCCCCTCCCAATAGCGCCTTCAGGCCCGGCCCGGGCGCCCGTTCACTCCATGCGGGCAATCCTGTCCCAAAATGGAACACTGGATTTTATTGCGAGAAAGCCGATAAAAAAGCATTTTATTGCTACTGCCCGCCGGCTGTCCCAAAATGGGACAGTAGAACCGCCGCGAGGCGGTCGGGCTCCGGGGGGGAATCCCTTTTCAGGAATGGCTTTCACGCCATTTCCCCGGCTTGGCACGTTTCTTGCGTAGGCATTTTCATGAAAACCAAGACCCTCTACTTCTGTCCGCGCGATGAGGACGTCCTGATCTTCGAGGAGGTGTACGACGACCGGCTTGATTTCGACTACCAGCCGCTGCACGAGATCCCCCGCTTGTGCCCCACGTGCGGCGCGCTGCTCTTCAAGAAGGATTGCTTAATCGTCGAGGAGCTGTTCGCCGGCGTCGAGGCGCGTGCCTCCGCCGAAGCGTAAATGGAGAGGCGATGCCCGTCAAGATCGACCAGCTCTTTGCCGCCGAGAATTTCTCCGATCCCTGCAAGCTCGAATGGGTGAAGCAGGAGGCAAATTATCTGTTGAAGGCCATGGAGGCCGACCCGAATTTCCAGCTGGCCGAGCGCTTCGGGCGGACGGTTTCCCCGGCCGAGCTGGAGCACTTCTTCCGGCACCGCGAGCGATCGGAAAAGGTCTGCCAGATCATGCAATACCTGCTGCTGTTTCTTGAGCACATCCCGGCCAGCGGCGAAATCCGGCGGGAGCCGGTGAACCCGGCCGAGCAGTTTCACGAATTCATCCGCTATGAGTCGGACCTCCTGCTGGCCGAGGATGTCCGCGACGCGGTGTTCCACGAGACCAACCACAAGAATCCCGTCCCGGGGGGGAATGCCTGGGACTTCCAGGAAAAGATCGTGGTCATCCACCGCAAGGTCCGCAACATGCTGGCCAAGGTCGAGAGCAACGTGGCCAGCAGCATTTCCATCCAGTGTCGGGCCCTGGAGCAGTTGTGCCTGTTCTGGTTCGACCTCCGGCGCCACGACCTGCGCCGCACCCGGCGCAGCGACATCTTCATGTACCTGCTGGCCCAGCTGGTGCGCCACCGCTGCTGGCAGGTCGAGGGCTCAAGGTTCTCCTAAGCGCAGATAACGGAACCGGATGGTGCCGTCCAGGCCTCAGCCGGCGCTCGGGACCGGATCGGACTTGAAGCGGCGGGCGATCTCCTGCAGCTCGGCCAGCTTTTCCGGGAAGCGCTCGCTGAGGACGCTCAATTTCCTCAAGGCCGCTTCGTGCTCGTTTTTCAATCCTTCCACCAGCAACAGGGCCCTTTCGTAGTCCTCACGCAGTGAATCCCGGCGCATCTCCCAGGCCTTGCCGATCTCGGCGCGCAGCCGGGCAAAACGGCGCCGAGCCTGCTCATAGTCGCGCCGCAGGGCGGCGAACCTCCCTTCGATCGACTTCAGGTATTCGTCCTTCAATGTGACCAGGCTCTGCACGAACGCCGCCTCATACTCGTGCTTCAACCCGTCCAGCAGCTCGGCCACGGGCACGATGC
>JAFGST010000021.1 GCA_016934475.1 Candidatus Aminicenantota bacterium
GTCTGGCGCTGGGCGCGCATGTCCAAGTCCAAGGGCAACGTCGTCACCCCGGAGGACATCACCGGCCGTTACGGCGCCGACGCCCTGCGCGTGTACGAGATGTTCGTGGCTCCCTTCGAGGACAACGTCCAGTGGAGCGAGGAGGGGATCCACGGCTCGTATCGCTTCCTCAGCCGCGTCTGGCGCTGGCTGCAGGCCGCTCGTCACCTCTACCGCCGCGATTGGCGTGGGGCGCTGCCGAAGGAGATGCCGGCGGCCGAGCGCGGCGTGCGTCGCAAGCTGCACCAGACGGTGCAGAAGGTGGGCGTCCAGGTCGAGTCGTTCCAGTTCAACACGGCCCTGGCCGCCATCATGGAGCTGCTGAACGAGATCTACGCCTACGCCCCGCCGGAGCGGGAGGCCCTGGCGCCCGGCCGCGATCCGGCCGTCGTTTCCGAGCTGGCCGAGTCCCTGGTGCTGCTGCTGGCCCCTTTCGCGCCCCACCTGGGCGAGGAGGTCTGGCAGCAGCTGGGCTTCTCCGAGACCGTCTATCGCGCCCCTTGGCCCGCCTTCGATCCGGAGGTGGCCGCCAGCGAAAGCGTCAACGTCATGGTGCAGGTGAACGGCAAGATCCGCGATAAGGTCAGCGTGGCGCTCGACAGCGACGAGGAGACGGTGAAGGCCGAGGCGCTGAGCAGCGGCAAAGTGCTCAAGTTCCTGGCGGGCCGGAAAATCGTCAAGACGATCTTCGTCCGCAACAAGATGCTGAGCATCGTCTGCCGATGAAGCGCGCCGCCTGGCTGCTGCTCCCCGCGGCTCTGCTGTGCCTGCGCTGCGGCTACCGGCTCTCGGGAAGCGGCCGCAACCTGCCGCCCGGGGCCGAGACCATCGCCATACCCGAATTCCGCAACCGGACCTCGCGGCCCCAGGCTGAGCAGTTCGTCACTTTCGCGGTCCGGGAGGAGTTCGTGCGCCGGAGCCGACTGCGGCTGGTCGAGGCCGAAGAGCGGGCCGACCTCCTCCTTGAGGGGACGATCGTCCAGTTCCTGACCACGCCGCTCTCCTACTCCGAGGAGGGGGCGGCCAACCTCTACGAGGTGCGCCTGGTCCTCGAGGTGCGCTTGATCGACGTCAAGAGGGGCGCCGTGCACTTCCAGGGGACGGGCCTGGCCTTCCGCGAAACGTACGAGACCGACAGCGCCGACTTCTTCTCCCAGGAAACGGGCTCCCTGGCGGCCATCGCCGCCAAGTTCGCCTCCAGCATCGTCTCCTCCATCCTGGAAAACTTCTGATGCCCGAGAGCACCTTCTTCTCCTTCCTCGGCCGCCTGCAGGCGGAAAGGAAGCTTCCGCCCCTGCTGCTGCTCTACGGCTTCAACGAGTTCTTGGGCGAGATCCTCATCTCCGAGGTCGGGCGCGCACTCGGCCACCCGCGCAGCGAGTTCAATTTCAAGCGCTACTACTTCGACGGCGATGAGGAGTGCGGCTGGGAAGATGTCCTGGGGGAGGCCGACAGCTCCAGCTTCTTCATCGGCGCCCAAAAGATCATCACCGTGGCCATCCGCGACGTGAAGAAGATCGCCCTGGGCTCGGTGGCCAAGAAGGTCCTGGCCGCCTATCTGCGCAAGCCCAACCCGCACACCACGCTGATCGTCTTCGTCTCCCTGGACCTCAGCCGCGACGACTACAAGCAGCTGAAGAAGGAGAAGCTGCTCCGCCTGAAGGAGAACCTGGAATCGTCGCACACGGTCAGCATCGACCTGGACCGCACCAGCGAGGCGGAGATCCGCGCCTTCATCAAGCAGCACCTGAAGGAGAGGAAGATCGCCATCAGCGCCGGGGCCATCGAGCGCATCCAGGAGATCATGGCCGACGACTTCCCGGCCATCCTGCAGCAGCTGCCCAAGCTGGAGGCCGCAGCCGCCGGCACCCAGACCATCGGCAGCGACGACGTGGACGAGCTGATCACCGGCGTCAACTCCCACTCCATCTGGGACCTGACCGAGGCCATCGAGCGCGAGGACGCCGCCGCCTACCTGGACATCCTCAAGTACCTGTTCATCAACGGCGTCAAGCCGAGCTTCATCATCGGCACCCTGATCTCGTACTACCACAAGATCTACACGGCCAAGTTCCTGTTGAAGCGCCGCTTCCCGGTCGCCGACATCGGCAAGGTGCTGCAGCAGCCGCCGTTCATCCTGAACAAGTTCATCGCCCTGGTCAAGAACTTCCCCGACCCGAAGATCCGCGAGGTGCTGCGGCTCATCTACCGCCTGGACTACGAGTCCAAGACCAGCGGCGAGGACTCGGCGCGCATCTCGCTGCAGAACTTCATCTTCCAGGTCAAAGCCCTCGCCTAGCCGCCGTACGGCATGCTCCCCGGGCAGGGGGCGAAACCTGCGGCGCATTCCCCGGAAAAGCGGCTGCTTACTCCTTCCTGAGGTTCCGCAGCTCGTCGAGGGTCATGAGGATCTCGCGCTGGTTGCGGCTGTTGGCCGGCGAGATGACCCCCTGCTCCTGCAGCTGGTCGATGAGGCGGCCGGCGCGGGCGAAGCCCACGCTCAGCTTGCGCTGCAGATAGGAGGCCGAGGCCTGGCCGGTGGAGATGATCGTCTCGGCGGCCTCGAAGAACAGCTCGTCCAGGGCCTGCTCCTCGTTCTGCTCCTCCCTCTGGGCGCTGTGACGGACGATCTGGGTGTTGAACTCGGGCTTGCCCTGCTTGGACAGGGTGTTGACCACTCGCACCGTCTCCGGCTCCGACACGAAGGCCGAGTGCAGGCGGATCAGCGTGGCGGTCTTGGGAGGCAGGAAGAGCATGTCGCCGTTGCCCAGGAGCTTCTCGGCACCCACCTGGTCGATGATGGTCCGCGAGTCGTGCTTGGAGGGCACGGCCAGGGCGATGCGCGAGGGAAAGTTGTTCTTGATGGTGCCGGTGATGACGTCGATGGAAGGGCGCTGGGTGGCCAGGATCAGGTGGATGCCGATGGCCCGGGCCTTCTGGGCCAGGCGCATGATGTCGTCCTCGATCTCGCGGGCCGAAACCAGCATCAGGTCCGCCAGCTCATCGATGATGATCACGATGTAGGGGATCGGCTCCTTGTCCTCGAGCTGCTCCAGGTCCTCGTCCTCCGACTGGACGAGCATCTCAAGCTTTTTGTTGTACTGCTCGATATTGCGCACCTGCAGGGTGGCCAGCTTGCGGTAGCGGTTCTCCATCTCGAAGACGGCCCAGTCCAGAGCGTTCTTGGCCAACTTGGGATTGACCACCACCGGCGTGAGCAAGTGCGGCAGGGTGTTGTATATGGCCAGCTCGATGCGCTTGGGATCGATCATGATGAACTTCACGTTGCGCGGCGACGACTTGTAGAGGATGCTCAGGATGATCGAGTGGATGGTGACGCTCTTGCCGCTGCCGGTGGCGCCGGCGATGAGCAGGTGGGGCATCTCCTTGAGGTCGGAGATGAAGATGTCGCCGCTGGTCGTCTTGCCCAGGGCCAGGGTAAGGGGCGAGCTGGAATGCTTGTACTGGGGCGTTTCCAGCAGCTCGCGCAGGTGGATGGTCTCGCGCTTCTTGTTGGGAATCTCGATGCCGATGGCCTTCTTGCCCAGGATGCGCTCGATGCGCACGTATTGCGCCTTGACCACCAGGGCCAGGTCCTCGGTCAGGCTGGCCACGTCCTTCACCTTGACGCCGACGTCGGGGACGAACTCGAAGGTGGTGATCACCGGACCGGGCGTGTACTCGGAGATCTCGCCGTGGATGCGGAATTCCTGCAGCCGCTGCGACAATTCCAGCTTCTTCTCCTCCAGCTCGTCGATGTCGATCTGGCTCTTCTGCGTTGGGGCGTCCAGATAGGTCAGCGGCGGCGCCTGGTAGCGCCGGTCGGGTTGGAGCTCCGGCTCCAGCTCGGGGAAGATGCCGCTTTCCTCGGGCAGGCGGCTGGGCTTCCGTACCGGCGCCTTTCTTTCCGGACGCGGCAGCGCCTCCTTCTCCCTCTCCTTGAGCGGCGGCCGGCCTCGGAAAACGAAGCCGTTGCCTGCGGTTTCGTACTTTTCCTGGACCTTCCTGCGGCTGCGGTTGCGGCGCATGGTCTCCAGGCGCCGGCGGAAAAAGGCGGCCAGCAGCCCGGCACCCCGGGCCAGCAGCCGCCCGAGCATCACGATGCTGTTCTTGATCGATATCTTGGCGATGAGCACCAGCGAGACCCCCAGCAGGGACAGGAAGAGCGCCGCGGCGAACCCGCCCTTGATCTGGGAGCTGACCAGGTTGTTCAGCAGCAGGCCGGCCATGCCCCCCGAGTGGACCTCCTGCCCCGACAGCGTGCTCTGCGGCCGCACGTTGGCGATCAGCGCCGCCAGCGAAAACAGCAGGATGAAGAAGCCGATCCCCTTGCTGACCGCCCGCTGGATGCGGCGGTTGAAGAGGAAGTAGGCGGTCAGGAACAGGAAGATGGGTATAAAGAGCAGCGCGGCGAAGCCGAAGATGTTGAAGAGCAGGGCCGACAGCTCCGAGCCCACCCGCCCGCCGTAGTTGACGACCACGCGCGTCGGCGCCGAGTGGAAGAAGGAGGGATCGAGAGGGGTATAGCTGACCAGGCTGAAGATCAGGAAAAAAGAGAAAAACAGGGAAAAAATGCCGAAAATCTCATTGGCAAGCGACAGTTCCTTCTCCCCGGCATTCCCTCGTTTTTCCTTGGACATCGGCAAAAAGTATAGCCGCCCGGCCGGAATATGTCAAGTTGAGGCGATTCTACAGGATTTTAAGGCTGTAGAGCTTCAATTGCCGGTCCAGGTCGCGGAAATGCGGGAATGCGGAGCGGATCAGGGACTTGAAACCGGGGCCATGGTTGCGCTCCCTCAGGTGCGCCAGCTCGTGGAAGACGACATAAGCCACCAGCTCGTCGGGCAACGCCTGCAGACAGGTGTTCAGGGAGATCTTGCCCCCGGCGCTGCAGCTTCCCCACTTGCTCTTCATCCTGCGGAAGCCGATCCCCAAGGGCCGCACGCCGAGAATCTCGCCGCTCCTCCTGCACTGCTCGCGCACCAGGCCCACGAACTCCTCGTTGGTGCGGCGCACGACCTCCAGCTGCTCGGCCAGGACCCTCTGGCGCCGGAACCAGGCGTACTTTTCCAGGATCCATTTCCTGTGCCGGTCGATGATGGGCTGCGGATCGATGTTGCGGGGCAGCACCACGCGCAGGGAGCCGTCGTGGAAGACGAGGCGCACCCGGCGGCCGTGGCGGCGCACCACCTGGCAGCATATCCCCTCCAGGTCGATGGTCTCCATGCGCGGCGTCCGCCCCTACCCCAGATCGTAGACGCTCCCGTAGCGGACGATCTCCACTTCGGGAACGCCGGAGCGCAGCAGCTCTTCCTGCAAGTGGGCCAGGGCCTCCTCTTCGCCGTGGACCAGGAAAACCTTTTTCAGGCGCTTCATGTCGTGGCGCTGGAGCCACTCCACGGTCTCGCCGTAGTCGGCATGGCCGGAAAAGGCGTTCAAGGTGGCGATCTCGGCCTGGACCGCATAGGTGCGGCCAAAGATCCTGACCTCCTTGGCCCGCTCCGCCAGCCGGCGGCCCAGGGTATGCTCGGCCATGAAGCCGACGATGGCCACGATATTGTCGGGGTTGCCCACGTTGCGGCTCAGGTGGTGCAGGATGCGCCCGGACTCGGCCATGCCGCTGGCCGAGATGATGATGGCCGGGCCCTGGAAGCTGTTGATCTCGATGGAGTCGGCGGTGGAGGACACGTAGTTGATGTTGTCGAAGCCGAAGGGATCGATGTGGTTGCCCGTGAAGCGGCGGATGGTCTCCTCATCGAAGCACTCGGGGTGGACCTTGAAGATGGCGGTGGCGTTGACCGCCATGGGCGAGTCGATGAAGATGGGCAGGATGGGGACCTTGTCTTCCTGCTGCAGCGTGTGGATCAGGTAGATCAGCTCCTGGGTGCGCTCGATGGTGAAGGCGGGAATGATGATCTTGCTGCGCCGGGAAAACGCCTTGTGGATGAGGGCGGCCAGCTCCTCGGCGGCCAGGCCGATCGACTTGTGCAGGCGGTTGCCGTAGGTCGCTTCCAGGACCAGGTAGTCCATGGGGGGCATGACCTCGGGATCGCGGATGATCGGCAGGCCGGCGCGCCCCAGGTCGCCGCTGAAGCCCACGCTGGGGCCGCCGCGCATGGCCAGGTGCACGGTGGCCGCCCCCAGGATGTGGCCGGCGTCGCGGAACTCGGCCTCCACGCCGTCCAGCGGCCGGAAGCGGCGGTGGTAGTCGTTGGTGACGAAGAGCTTCAGGGTCTGGACGGCCTCCTCGGCGTTGTACAGCGGCGGGTAGGCGGTCAGGTTCCAGTCGGGGTGCTTGGCCGATTTCTCTTGGATGATCTCGAAATCCTTCTGCTGGATGTAGGCGCTGTCCAGCAGGATGATCTGGCTGATATCCCGGGTGGCGGATGTGCAGTGGACGTTGCCGTTGAATCCCTCCTTGAACATGACCGGCAGGGCCCCCGAATGGTCGAAATGGGCGTGGGTGAGGATGAGGGAGTCGATGGCCTTGGCATCGAACGGAAGGCGGCTGTTTTTCTTATAGGTTTCGTCGCGCCGCCCCTGGAACATGCCGCAATCGATCTGCAGCCGGCGGCCGTCGATGTCCAGGAAATGCTTGGAGCCGGTGACTTCCCCGCAGGCGCCGTGAGAATAGAATTTTATGGCCATTCCTTTTTATACCTCACTGTCAGGCGAATTTCAAGGGCTGACGCCTGAAGAATAATGAGCTGGGCGTATGGCGAACGGCATACAGCAAGGCAAAATCCCAAGCACCAAGCTCCAAATCACAAACAAATCCCAATTTCGAATGAGCCAATGACCCAAACAAAGAAATGAACTGTCAGATTTTTGGTTTTGAACATTGGAATTTGGAACTTGGGATTGATTTGGAATTTGGTGCTTGGAGTTTGGTGCTTTAATTCTTCCCGTCTACCGTTCGCCGTCTGCCGCAAACCCAGTTCTTGCAGCTCCTCGTCACTTGTCACTTGTCACTCTGGCTCGTTCCTGGGCCGATCTGCAGCGAGATCCAGCGCTCCGGCTCCAGCGCTTCGCGCAGGAAGGCGTTGAATTCATCGAGGCCGATCCCGGCCAGCCGCCGCGGGAAATCCCCGGCCAGGCGGTGCGAATGCCCCGTTCCTTCCAGGAAGGCCAGGAAGGCGGCGCGGCGCTCGCGGCTCTCGTTCTCGCGCCAGAAATCGGCCCGGGCATAGGCCTTGGCCGCTTCCAGCTCGGCTTCGCCGATGCCGTGTTCCTGGATCTCCAGCAGGAGGCGGGACAGCTCGGCCCGCGCCTCGCCGGCGCGCGGATTCCCGGTCTGCAGATGGACGCAGAAGATCATCCCCTCGCGGTTGGGGTGCAACTCGGCGCTCAAGCCGTAGGCCAGGTCGCCACGGCTGCGCAGGCGCCAGAGGCGGCTACCGATCCCCCTGCCCAGCCAGTTTTCCATGAGCCAAGCCAGGAGCAGGTTGTCGAAGGTCGCCGGCGGCAGGGGGACGGACACGGAGACGTGGGTCTGTGCCGAGCGGCGCTCGATTGAGCGCTCGGCCGCCGCCGGACGAGAGGGGGTCAGCGCCGGCGCCGGCGACCTGTTGCCTCCGTCCAGCACGCCCAACTGGCGGCCGAGCAGCGGCCGGAGCTCCGCGGCGGGGAGGTCGCTGATGACCACGGCGACCATGTTGCCGGCCAGGAAATGGCCGCGGAAGAACGACCGGATCTCCTTCTTGCCGATGCGCGCCAGCGATTGATTGTCCCCGAAGCGCGCCGCTCCGTAGGCGGGACGGTCGTAGAACGCCGAAGCGGCGGCCTTGCGCATGAGCATCCCCGGATCGTCTTCCTCCGCCTTTTGCAAGTGGCGCATCATCTCCTTGACCGCGTCGATGCGCAGGTCGGAAAAGAGCGGTTCCCGCAGGATGGCCGACAGGATGCCCAAGGTGGGTCCCAGGTGGCGGCTCAGCGAGCGGACGGTGATCAGCGTGGTGTCGCCCCCGAGCGAAAGGTGAAACGAGGAGCCGAAGTCCATCAGTTGCCGCAGCTTGGCCTGGTCGGGGATCTCCAGGCTCAGGCGCGAGGTCAGATAGGCCAGTCCGCTGAGCCCGGGGGGGTCGTCACGGTCGCCGCCGCGGACCAGCAGCTGGACGACCGTGATCGGGGCGGCGTCATCCCGCTGCAGCACCACCGGCAAGCCGTTGTCCAGGGTGAAGGCCAGGGGTTCGTTCCCCAGCCGCCAGGGACCGGGATCGGCCGCCTCGGCGGCGGCGGCCTGAAGGGCGATCAGGAGCACCAGCCCGGCCCAGCGCTTCATTTCCCCCTCCCCGCCAGGGGCGTGATGGCGACCACCACCCATTTCTTGCCGCTGAGGAAGCGCCCGGCGGCCCGGCGCAGATCGGCCGAGGTGACCCGGCGCACGTTCTCCAGGTAGGAGCCGGCGATGGCGCCGCGCTGCAGCAGCAGGAAGCGGGCCGCGGCCACGCTCAGGTTGAGCGCCGACTCGTGGAAGCTCCCGTTCTCATACTCCACCTGGTTCTGGGCGCTTTCCAGGTAGTCCAGCACTCCCGTCCGCTGCTGGGGCAGGACGTCGCGCTTGCTGAAATGAAAGGAGGTGATCCGGCTCAGGAAGGCGGCCACCTCGCTCTTGGCGGCGCGGATCTCCCGCTGGTCCAGGATCAGGTGCAGCATGGCCATGCCGTCGCCGCGCAGGGGATAGTACCCCATGGAGACCCGCTCGACCAGCCGCCGGCGGCCGCGCAGAACCTGAAGGAAGAGGGGATTCCAGCCGCGGCCCAGGATGTGGGTCAGCAGGCGGAACGGCAGCCTCATGGCGTCGTTGAACGCCGGCGCCCGCCAACCGATGAACAGGTGGCTTTCCTGGACGTCGAGCTCCAGCTGCTGCTCGCGGCTCTTTTCCAGGCGTCCGGGATCGGGCATATCGGCCGGGGGCGTTCCGCCCTCGGGCATTGCTCCCCAGCGGCGCCGCACCTCCCCCTCCATATCGGCCAGGGTGAAATCGCCGACGACCGCCAGGGCGCAGCGGCCGGGAAGGAGCCGCGGCCGGTAGAACGCCTGAAGCGAATCGACCGAAGCCGCCTTGAGGTTTGCCCCGTCCCCGTAGACGGGACGGCCGTAGGGGTGGCCGGCGAAAAGGCTCTCCATGACCATCAGCTGCCCCAGGGTGTCGGGGTCGTCGCGCAGCTGCAGGATTTCCTGGAGAATGATGCACTTCTCGCTCTCCAGCTGCCGCGGGTCCATGTGGGCGTCGAAGACGGTACGCCGCATCTGCTCCAGGGCCCAGGCGCTTTCGTCGGCGGGGCAGGAGATCTCGAAGGTCGTCAGGTCGTGGTCGGTGTGGGCGTTGCAGGCCGCCCCATGGCGGCGGAACTCGGCCTGGCGCGACTCACTGTCGGCATCGCCCGCGGCGCCGAAGAGGAGCATGTGCTCGAGCAGATGGACGTAGCCGCTGGTTTCGTCGGTTTCGTCCTTGGTGCCCAGGTCGATGGCCAGGGCCATCCCGGTCAGCGGCAGGCCGCGCTTCTCCTGCAGCAGGACCCGCAGCCCGTTGTCCAGGACGAAGTAGGAGGAGGGGGAAGCAGTGGCCGTGGCGATAGCCGGCGCCATGAGGACGGCGAAGATCAGGAAGGCCTGCCGCAGGGCTCTCATGGGACCATTGTAGCAGAAAAGCCGGCGGAATCACAGCGCAACCGGCCGCGCGCCCTCCCGACTTCCAAAAGAGTTCGCAATCCGCTATCATTCAAGGATAAAAGACGCATGAAACTGCACACGAAGATCCTGCTCGGGCTCCTGGCCGGCGTGGCCGCCGGACTGCTGCTCGCCCTTCTCCAGATCGGCGGCGTCGCCGCCTATATCAGACCGGTCGGCGACATCTTCATCAAGCTGCTGAAGATGATCGCCATCCCCTTGATCATGATCTCGATCATGAGCGCCACCGCCGCCTTCGTCGACCTGAAAAAACTGGGGCGGGTCGGCCTGAAGGGAGTTTCGTTCTTCCTGGTCAGCATGGGCTTCGCCGTGGCCCTGGGCATCGCCGCCGCCACCTTATTCCAGCCGGGCAAGAGCCTGGATCCGGAACGCAAAGCGGCGATCATGGCCGAGATCCAGGCCGACGGCGACTGGCGGCAGCAGATCGCCGGCAGCGGCCAGGCGGCGCAGAAAAGCGTCGCCGATTTCCTGCTCTCCCTGATCCCGGCCAATCCCTTCCGGGCCATGGCCGAGGGCGACATGCTGGCGCTGATCACCTTCAGCATCCTCCTGGGCCTGGCCTTCAACCTCATCGCCCCGGGCAAGAAGGACAAGGTGCTGCCGCTGCTGGATGCAGCCAACGACGCCCTGATCGCCCTGGTGAAGGGGGTGATGAAGCTGGCGCCGCTGGCCGTGTTCGCCCTCATCGCCTCGGTCACGGCCCAGTTCGGCTTCCACTTCCTGCTGGCGCTGCTCGAGTATTCGCTGGTGACCATGGGCGTGATGGCCTTCTTCCTGTTCGCCTACTACGGTCTCGCCGTCTGGCTGCTGGGGCGGTTCCATCCGCTGACGTTCTTCAAGTCGCTGCGCTCGGTCGGCCTGCTGGCCTTTTCCACCTCCAGCTCCAACGCCGTCCTACCGGAGAACATGATCTCCTGCGAGCAGAAGCTGGGGATCGGCCGCGGGGTCGTCTCCTTCATCCTGCCCCTGGGCGCCACCATCAACATGTCGGGCACCTCCATCTACCATGGGGTCAGTGCCGTCTTCATCGCCCAGGTCTTCGGGATCGCCCTGACGCTGCAGCAGCAGCTGACGATCGTCCTCACCGCCACCCTGGCCGCGGTGGGCACGGCCGGCATCCCCGGCATCGGCATCATCACGCTGGCCATGGTCTTGGGCTCGGCCGGCATTCCCCTGGAGGGCATCGGCCTGATCATCGGCGTGGAGCGCATTCTCGACATGTGCCGCACGGTGCTCAACGTCATGGGCGACTCGGCGGCCGCCCTGATCGTCGACCGATCCGAGAAGCGCCGCGAGAGGAAAAGGGCCTGGATCTGAGGCCTCAGCGGCCGTGCTTCAGGGCCAGGTGGATGCCGATGGCGTTCAGGGCCGCCGGCGTCACCCCGGGAAGGCACGCGGCGTCGCGCAGGGTGGCGGGCCGGGCTTGGGACAACTTCTGCCGGATCTCGGTGGAAAGCCCGGCGACCGCCGCGAAATCGAGGTCGGGCGGGATCACGGTCGCGGCCATTTTTTTCATCTTGGCGACCTCCCGCTCCTGGATCTCGATGTAGCCCTCGTACTTAACGCGGGCCTCGACGTAGGAGGCGTCCAGCAGGGTCATCCCCCTCAAGAGGGGGCTGCCGTGCAGCCGTTCCAAGTCGGGCAGCGACATCCCCGGGCGCTTCAGGATCTGGAAAAGCGTTTCGCTCTTGTCGTCCAGGCGCGACTTGGCCAGCGACAGCCTGCGGAGCAGCCGCCGCCGCCGCTCCAGGCGGCGCGCTTCCCGGTCATAGTCGCGGCGGCTGACCAGGTCGTGGCGCAGGGCGTGGCCGCCCAGGCGCTCGAAAACGTTGTCCTCCCTCAACTGCAGGCGGTATTCGGCCCGCGCCGTGAACAGGCGATAGGGCTCGTCGACGCCGCGGCGCACGATGTCGTCCACCATGACGCCGATGTAGGCCTCATTGCGCTCCAGAATGAACGGCGGCTCGCCCCGCGCCCGGAGCACGGCGTTGATCCCGGCCACCAGCCCCTGGCCGGCCGCCTCCTCGTAGCCCGAGGTGCCGTTCACCTGGCCGGCGAAGAACAGCCGGCCGACCTGCCGGCTCTCCAGGGTAGGGTGCAGCTGGGTGGGCTGGATGGCGTCGTACTCGATGGCGTAGGCCGGGCGCACGATGACCGCCCGCTCCAGGCCGGGGATGGCCTTCAGGATCATGCGCTGCACCTCGACGGGCAGGCTGGAGGAGAGGCCGTTGGCGTAGATCTCCTTGGTGCGCAGCCCCTCGGGCTCCAGGTAGAAATGGTGCCGCTCGCGGTCGGGAAACTTGACGATCTTGTCCTCAATCGATGGACAGTAGCGCGGGCCGATGCCCGCGATCTTCCCCGAATAGAGTGCCGACAGGTGCAAATGGTCGCGCACGATGTGCCCGACCTCCGGGCCGGTGTGGCCCAGATGACACAGCACGCGGTTCCTCGGCCGCCGGGGCGGCGCCAGGGAGAAGGGCTGCGGCGGCTCGTCCCCCGGCTGGGGGGTGAACGCCCCCCAGTCGATGCTGTCGGCGTGCAGCCGCATGGGCGTCCCCGTCTTCAGGCGCACGGTTGCGAATCCCAGGGCGCGGATGTTTTCGGCCAGCTGCAGCGAGGGGGGCTCGTTGGCCCGCCCGGCGGGGTAGGACGCGGCGCCGATGAAGATGCGCCCGTCCAGGAACGTCCCCGAGCAGATCACCACGGCGTCGGCCTCAAGGAGCCCGCCCTCGAGGAGCCGCACGCCGACGGCCCGGCCGTTGCGCACCTCGATCCCCGCGGCCACGGACTGGTACAGTTGAAGCCGCGGGACGCTTTCCAGGAAATCCATCAGGTAACCTCGGTAGGCGGCCTTGTCGTTCTGGGTGCGGGTGGCGCGCACCGCCGGCCCCTTGCTGCGGTTCAGCACCTTGAAATGAATGGCGGTGGCGTCGGCGGCCCGGGCCATAGCCCCGCCCAAAGCGTCGATCTCGCGGACCAGGTGGCCCTTGGCAATGCCGCCGATGGAGGGGTTGCAGGACATCTGGGCCACCGTCTCCAGATGCATGGTCAGCAGGACGGCCTCGGCGCCCATGCGGGCGACGGCGCAGGCGGCCTCGATGCCGGCATGCCCGCCGCCGATGACGACGATTCTCATTTGCCGATGCAGAAGGAGGCGAACACCCCGTGCAGGACGTCCTCGGCGCTGACGGCCCCGGTCAGCTCGCCGATGAGGTCCAGCCCCCGGCGGATCTCCTCGGCGAGCAGCTCGGCCTCCGGCGCCGTCCCGGCCTGCCGGTCCAGGATGCGGCGCAGCGTCTCCCGCAGCCGCTCCAGCAGCGTCTTCTGCCGCAGGTTGACCGCGACCGCGCCGGAGGGATCGGGCATGTCCCGCAGCAGTTCCTTGAGGAAGGCGGTCACCGCCCCGAGATTATCGCCGCTGCGGGCCGATACCAGGTGCGGCGTCTCGCCCGGGAACCGCTCGCGGATGCGCCGCAGCGCTTCCTCCCGGGCCAGGTCGCTCTTGTTGGCCAGCAGGAGCCGCCTCTTGCCCTCGGTCAGGCGGTGGATCTCCACGTCGTCCCGCCCGGGGGGCCGAGAGGCGTCCACCATGAACAGCACGGCGTCGGCGCGGGCGATCTGCTCCAGGCTGCGCCGCATGCCCTCGTGCTCGACGTCGTCGGCCGACGCCGGGCGGAGGCCGGCCATGTCGGTGAGGCGGAAGGAGAAGCCGTCCAGGCGCAGCGTCTCCTCGATGTAGTCGCGGGTGGTGCCGGGGAGCGCGGAAGTGATCGAGCGCTCCTTCAGCAGCAGGGCGTTGAACAGGGAAGACTTGCCCACGTTGACCCGCCCGGCGATCGCCACCCGCAGGCCGCGGTTCAGCGCCTCGCTGAAGCGGCTGCCGGCGAGGATGCCGTCCAGGGCGGCGGCCGCGCCGGCCAGCCCGGCCACGCCGCCGCCGGCGGCGACGTGCTGATCCTCGGAGAACTCGATCCCGGTTTCGACGTCCACCGCCGCTTTCAGGAGCGCGCGGCGGATGCCGGCCACCTCCCGGGAGAGCCGCCCCTCCAGGTTGCCGAACTCCATCAGGGAAAAGGCGCGGGAATTGGAGCGGATCAGCTCGTTGACCGCCTCGGCCTGCAGCAGGTCCAGTTTGCCGTTACGGAAGGCGCGATAGGAGAATTCCCCGGCCAGCGCCGGCCGGGCGCCGCAGCGGCAGGCCAGGGAGACCGCCGCCTCGACGATGAAGGGGTTGGCGTGCAGCGAGATCTCGGCCATGTCCTCGCCGCTGTAGGAGCGGGGCCCCCGGAAGAGAACCGCCAGGCACTCGTCGATGCGCCGGCCCGCGTCGTGGAGGTGGCCGTGGTAGCTGTGCCGGGGCCGGGGAGCCCGCGGCAGGCCCTGGAAGATTTGCCCGAGGACGGCCTCGCTCTGGCTGCCGGAGAGACGGACGACGGCGATGCCGCCCCGCCCCGGCGGCGTGGCCAGGGCGACGATCGTCTCCTCATCCATTCGTCTTTTTGCGGATGGTGATTACCTTCAGGAAATTTTCGCCGTCGCTCTTGGATTCCAGGTCGGAATACTTGTTGATGGTCATGTGGATGATGCGCCGCTCGAAGGGGTTCATCTCCGGAAGCTCGACGGACCTGCCGCTGCGCCGCACCTGGCGGGCGTAGCGGTGGGCCTGGCTGCTCAGCTCGGCCTCCTTCTTCTTGCGGTAGTTCTCGCACTCGCAATAGATCTTCTTGCCGACGCCGTCGGCAAAGAGGCGATTGAGGAGATACTGGACGGCGTTGAGCAGGCTGCCGTTCTGGTAGAGCATCAGCTTGTAGTCCTCGCCGGAAAAATTGACCCGCAGGAACTCGCTGCGGCTTTCCAGACCGAAGCGCAGGTTGACCTTCATCTCGTCCAGCAGCAGGCGCAGGAAACCCTCGAGCCCCTTCTGCTCGCTGCCGTCGCAGCGCCAGGCCTCAATGAAGATCTCGCGCTGCTTGTGACCGAAGTACTTGGTCTTCTCCGTGATGATGCGGTATTTCAGCTTGTCTTCCTGGACGCCGAGGTCCTCGGCGGCCCTCTGGATGGCTTCCTTCAGGGAATGGGCCACGTACTCCTTCTTGTCCGTCATTTCTCTCTGGCTCCTTTCTTCCTCTTCAGCGAACGGAGATCCCGCTCTTCCTGCTTCTTCTGCTTGTGGATCTTCTCGTTGATGAGATACTGCTGCCCGATCTGCAGCACGTTGGAGAAGCACCAGTACAGGTTGAGGCCGCTGGGGAAGGAGGCGAACATGATCACCATGACGAAGGGCAGGATGTACATCAGCTTCCTCTGGGTGTCATCGCCTCCCGACGGGGTCATGCGCTGCTGGATCAGCTGGGTCACGCCCATCAGGATGGGCAGGACGTAGAAGGGATCCTTCTTGGACAGGTCGGTGATCCAGAGGATCCACGGCTCGTGGCGGACGTTGATCGACACCGAGAGCAGGCGGAAAAAGCCCCACAGCAGCGGCAGCTGCAGCAGCAGGGGCAGGCAGCCGCCGGCGGGATTGACCTTCTCCTGCTTGTATAGGGCCATCATCTCCATGTTCATCAGCTTGCGCTGCTCCATGTCCTTGGTGTTCTTGTATTTTTTCTTGATGGCCTTCAGCTTGGGCTGCAGGCTCTGCATCTTGGCCATCGAAACGCTGGAGGAATAGGTGAGAGGGAAAAGGATCAGCTTCAAGAACAGCGTGAAGACGATCAGGGCCCAGCCGTAGTTGGGGATGAAGCCGTGTATGGCGTTGATGCCCTTGAGCATGATCTTGGCGATGGAGCCGAACCAGCCGTACTCGATGATCTTGTTCAGCTCGGGGAAGACGCCCTCCACCGCCGCCAGGGCCCGCTCGTCCTTGGGCCCCATGAAGGCGGCCGCCGGGTCGGTGACGATCATGTAGGAATAGAGCTTGGCCGGCTCCTTGCCCTGCGGGGGCCGGCGGATCATCTGGTAGGCGAGCTTCGAGCGGTTCTGGGGCGCCGAACGGAATACGACGGCGAAATAGGTCGTCTCGTAGGCCGACCAGAAGAAGCCGCTGCCCTTCTCCCCGGCCGTTTTCTCGAACGGCTGCCCGGCCTGGGGCTGGGTCTTCATCTTGGCGAATTCGATCGATTCCAGCTTCTCGTTGGCGAAAGCGGCGATCTTCAGGTTCATCATCATGGCCCGGTCGCGGCTGTCGTTGTTGCCCAGGTCGGGGCCGAAGACGACCGGCAGGTCGACCAGGGGACGCCCGTCCTTGACGACCGTGAATTCCAGGCCGACGACGTAGTCGCGATGGTTGAAGACGAATTTCTTGACGGCCTTCAGGTTGCGGGAGGCGTCGGCGTACTCGAAGACGACCTCCGTCCTGCCGGAGACGGGGACGATCCTCTCCCCGCGGTAGGAGAACAGGGCCTTGTTCAGGACGGCGAAGTGCTCCTCGCCGCCCAGGAAGTAGAACGGGAAGAAGCCGGCGAAGTCCCTGGCGCTGCGCGCGACCAGGTCCATCGGCTTGCCGGCGTCGTCCTTGTACTTTTTCAGCAAAAAGGAGGTCAGCCCGGCGCCGCGGTTGGTGAAGACCGCCGTGAACAGCGGGCTGTCCACGCGGACCGCCCGCTCGTCGGGGGCCGCCACGTCCTGCTCCACGGCGGCAAGCGGGGCCTCCTCCACTGCGGCGGCGACGGGCTCGCCTTGGCCCAGGATGGAGGCGATGTCGGCCTCGGTCGCGTCGGGCTCTCCCGGCGGCGGCGCCTCCTCCACTGCGGCGGCGGCGGGGGGCGGGGCCTCGGCCCGGCCGGCCGGCGGCGGTCCGCTGCGCGGTGCGGGCTTGGGCATGAACACGTACTGGTAGACCAGGAGAACGGCCACCGAAAGAACGATGGCCAGGATCAGCTTTTTGGTATCCATTTTGACTTCACCTCGAATGGTTCGGGAACGGGATCGTGGCCCCCGGCGTGGAACGGGTGGCAGCGCAGGATGCGCCGCAGCGCCAGCCAGGCTCCCCGCAGGGCGCCGAAACGCGTTACCGCCTCCAGGGCGTACTGGGAGCAGGTGGGCAGGAAGCGGCAATGGCGCCCGAGCAAGGGGGACAGCGTCAGCTGGTAACCCCGGATCAGCAACAGCAGGACCCTCTTCATCTCAGCGGTAACGGATCCTGACCAGGGCGTCGAGGAACAGCCTTTCGACCCGGGCGGCATGCTCGCGCCCGAAGGGCTTCTTGACGGAGATCCACAGGTCGTGGGGCTGCTCGATCAAGGACTTGTTCAAGCGGAACCACTCTTTCATTTTCCTCTTGATGTAATTGCGCTGGACCGCCCCGCCGATCTTGCGATTAACCGAAACGGCGAAGCGGCTGTGCGGTCGACCGCTTCTCATGTGGTATAAAAAAAAAATTCATTCCGCATGCGGGGAGCGTTCTTCAACAGGCGGACGAAATCGCTTTCCTTGCGGATGCGCTGGTAATCAGTGAATGCAAGGGACATGGATCAAACGGTCAGTCTCTTCCTTCCCTTTCTTCTTCTGCTGTTGATGACGTCCCGGCCGCCCTTGCTTTCCATGCGCGCGCGGAAGCCGTGGGTCTTCTTTCGCTTCAGGTTGTTGGGTTGATACGTTCGTTTCACCAAACCACCTCTTTCGGTATTGGAGTCAAGAAGGTACTATAGCGAAAAAACCGCTTCTTGTCAAGGATCGCGCCGGAGCGGCGGAGCCGGCGTTTCATTTTTTCCCCCCATTGGGTATAATGAGGCGCGGAGGTCCCCATGAAACATCCCGACATCCTGGAACGCTTCCTGAGCTACGTGCGCATCGACACCCAGTCCAGCGACGCCTCGGAATCCTTCCCCTCGACGGCCAAGCAGAAGGACCTGGCCGTCAAGCTGAAGCCCGAGCTCGAGGCGCTCGGCCTGCAGGACGTTCAGGTCACTTCCTGGGGCTATGTCCTGGCTACGCTGCCCAGCAACCAGAAGGGCCCCGTGCCGACCATCGCCCTGATCGCCCACCTGGACACCTCGCCCGACGTTTCCGGGGCGAACGTCGAGCCCCGGCTGCACGGAAACTACCAGGGGCAGGACCTGGTGATCTCGGAAAGCGACGGCGTCGTCCTGAAGGTGAGCGAGAATCCCTACCTGAAGGAGCAGGTCGGCAAGACGATCATCACCGCCTCGGGCAAGACCCTGCTGGGCGCCGACAACAAGGCCGGGATCGCCGAGATCATGGACGCCCTGACGTACCTGGTGGAGCACCCGGAGGCGCCGCGGCCGAACATCCGCGTCGTCTTCACTCCCGACGAGGAGACGGGGCGCGGCGTGGAGCACATCACCGTCGCCGAGATCGGCGCCGACTGCGGCTACACGGTCGACGGCGAGAAGCCGGGGGAGATCGAGGACGAGACCTTCTGCGCCGATTCGCTGGAGGTCACGGTCACGGGCATCAACGTCCATCCGGGCATGGCCAAGAACAAGCTGGTCAATGCCGTCAAGGTGGCCGCGCGCATCATCGAGAAGCTCCCCAAGGACGCCCTTTCTCCCGAGACCACCGAGAAGCGCGAGGGCTATGTCCATCCCCACCAGTTCTCGGGCAACGTGGAGACGGCCGCGATCAAGTTCCTCATCCGCGACTTCACCGCCCAGGGGCTGAAGCGTTCGGAGAAGAAGATCGCCGGCATCGTCAAGCGCGTGACCGCCCAGTTCCCCGGCGCCCGCAGCGAGATCAAGGTAACCGAGTCCTACCGCAACATGAAGGTGGTCCTGGACAAGCACCCCGAGGTGCTGGCCAAGGCCGAGAAGGCGGTGGCCATGGCCGGGCTGACGCCCCGCCGCGCCAGCATCCGCGGCGGCACCGACGGCGCCCGCCTCTGCTTCATGGGCTTGCCCACCCCCAACCTCTTCACCGGCGGCTTCAATTTCCATTCCAAGCAGGAGTGGATCGCCCTGGAGGACATGAGAAAGGCCTCGGAGGTCATCGTCCACCTGATGAAGCTCTGGGCCACGGAATAGAAGGCCGCCCCCGGGGCCAGCATCGCGCTGCCTCCGGACGCGGCTCCACGGCATGAGTTTGCAAGCAGAGGAGGTCCTGCCATGAGAAAAAAGCCGCTCATCGTTACGGGAGCCCTGTTCCTGGCCGTCATGGCGCTCGGCGCCGCCGAGGCCCGCTTCATGACCCATCCCGACATCCACGGCGACAAGGTCGTCTTCGTCTATGAGGACAACCTGTGGCTGGCGCCCGCCGACGGCGGCGTGGCCCGGCGCCTGACCGCCTTTCCCGGCACGGCCGTCGCCCCCAAGTTCTCCCCCGACGGCGACTGGATCGCCTTCAGCGCCGACTACGACGGGCCGCCATCGGTCTACCTGATGCCCGCCGCCGGCGGCGAGCCGCGGCGGCTGACCTGGCAGCCGGGCAACCTGCGGGTGGTGGCCTGGACCCCCGACGGCCGGCGCGTGGTCTTCCGCGGCGACACCGAGCAGTTCATCTACCGCGATCCTCACCTGTACTGGGTCGGCCTGGACGGCACGGTCCCCGAACGCCTGCCCGTCGACCGCGGCACCCTGTGCAGCTTTTCCCCCGACGGCGGCCAGATGTTCTTCACCCGCAAAGGAGACGAGGAGTACCAGTGGAAGCGCTACAAGGGCGGGCGCCACACCGACATCTGGCACTACGACTTCGGCACGCGGAAATTCACCCCGGTCTCCGATTACGTCGGCAAGAATGCTTACCCGATGTGGATCGGCGATTCCCTGGTTTTCGTCTCCGACCGCGAAGGCGGCATCGCCAACATCTATCGCCAGGAGATCGGCAGCCGGGCGGCCACCCGGCTGACGCGGCATGAAAAATACGACGTGATGATGCCCGAGACCGACGGCGAGCGCATCGTTTACGTCCAGGACGGCTATCTCCACGTACTCGACCTCAAGAGCCAGGAGACGAAAAAGATCGCGATCGAGCTGCCCAGCGACCGCTGGCGCCGGCGCGAGCGCTGGGTCGACGCCCGCGATTACATCCACGGCATGGACGTAGGCAACAACGGCCGGCACGTCCTGATCGAGGCGCGCGGTGACGTCTTCCTGCTGCCGGTCAAGAAGGGCCCCGTGCGCAACCTGACGCATACGCCGGGGTCGCGGGAGATCCACCCGCGCCTCTCGCCCGACGGCCGCTGGCTGGCCTTCTTCTCGGACCGGGACGGCGAGTACCAGCTCTACATGCGCCGGATCGAGGGCGGCGACTGGATCCAGCTCACCCGCGACCTGGACCGGGCCGTCTACCGTCTGGCCTGGTCCCCCGACGGCAGGAAGATCCTTTTCGGCGACAAGGACCTGGCCGTGTTCTACTACGACGTCGAAAAAAGGCTCTTGACCAAGATCGACCAGGTGCGCCAGCTCAAGAACGACGAGTTCCACTGGGAGATCGACGACTACTCCTGGTCGCCCGACAGCCGCTGGGTCTGCTACACTATGGTGGCGGCCAACCGCAACAGCCAGGTGTTCCTCTACGACCTGGAGCGGAAAAGGAAGATCGCGCTCACCGACGATTTCTACAACAACCTGAATCCCTGCTTCGACCTCAACGGCGAATACCTCTATTACCTGTCCAGCCGCAACTTCGACGTGCGCATGGACTTCTACGAGGACAACCACGTCATCGCCCGGCCGTTCCAGGTGATGGCCGTGCAACTGCAGGCCGGACGCACGCCGCCCTTCGTGGATGCCGGCGGAGAGGGCCCCGGGCCCGGGAAGCCGAAGGCGGAGGAATCCAAGGGCGCGCCCGCCGCCCCCATGCGCATCGACGTGGAGGGCCTGGCCGAGCGCACCTTCCCGCTGCCCGTCGCCTCCGGCAACTATTTCTACCTGCGCGCCGGCGACGGCCGCCTCACGTGGTGCTCGGTACCGGAATTCGGCGACGACGAGTACGACGAGATCTTCAAGCCGCGGGGCGAGGTCAAGTGGACGCTGCACGTCTTCGACATGCGGGAGGAGAAGGCCTTGGCCCTCGACGGCAAGATCGGCGGCTACGCCCTCTCGGTCAACGGCGGGCACGTGCTTTTCGCCCGGGGCAAGGACTATTTCGTTTCCAGCCTGGAGAAGCTGCGCGCCGACGAGAAGGCGGCCGTCAAGCTCTCCATGGACGGGATGACCTGCTGGGTCGACACGCTGGCCGAATGGAACCAGATCTTCAGCGACGCCTGGCGATGGTACCGCGATTTCTTCTACGACGCCGGCATGCACGGCCAGGACTGGCAGGAGGTCGGCGAGCGCTATCGCGCCTTCATTCCCCACCTGTCCTCGCGGGCCGGCCTCAACTGGCTGCTGTCGCAGATGGTCGGCGAACTGTGCGTCGGCCACGCCTATATCCGCGGCGGCGACATGGGCGCCATCCAGCCGCCCGAGAGCCCCGTCGCCACGGGGCGCCTGGGCGCCGACCTGGCCTACGACGCGGACGCCGGCTTCTTCCGCTTCGAGCGCATCTACGGCCCCAGCCAGCACAACCTCGGCCTCAAGGCGCCGCTGGCGCGCCCCGACGTGCGGCTGAAGGAGGGCGACTACCTGATCGCCATCGGCGGCCAGACGCTGCGCAGGAATGAGGATTACCACCGCCGGCTGCAGGTCGCCAAGGGGCAGAAGGTGAGCCTGACGGTGAACTCGCGGCCCACGATGCAGGGGGCCCGTACCTGCGAGATCGAGCTCCTGCTCTCCGACCGCCAACTGCGCTACGACCGCTGGCTGAGCGAGAACATCGAAAAGGTGCGGCAGGCCAGCGGGGGCCGCGTGGGCTACATGCACATCAACGCCATGGGCGCGCGCAACATCGGCGAGTTCGACAAATTCTGGCGCGCCTTCCGCTACAAGGAAGGGATCATCATCGACGTGCGCCGCAACTCGGGCGGCTGGACCGAGTACTTCCTGATCGACAAGCTGGAGCGCCGCCAGGTGGCCTTCAACGTGCTGCGCGGCATGGCGCCCTTCGTCTACCCCGGCAGCGTCGGTCCGCAGCGCTACGTCGCCGTCTCCAACGAGTACAACGGCTCCGACGGCGAGGCCTTCATCCAGCACTTCCAGGCCCGCCGGCTGGGGCCGGTCGTCGGCACCCCGTCCTGGGGCGGCCTGGTGGGCATTGTCAACGGCCAGCGCACGGTGGACAACGGCCTGGTGCACCAGCCCAACAACGCCTTCTACGGCA
>JAFGST010000175.1 GCA_016934475.1 Candidatus Aminicenantota bacterium
CGGCCAGAAGCATGATCGTCGCGGCTGCGAGCAGGAGAATTCCCGGCAGCCCTTGGCGTTGGATTTTTTTCACTAGTAACCTCCTATTGATCTAGCAAATATAGTACGAAACTACAGGGACAATAGTTCTATGCGCTCGGCGGGCGGCGGACGACAGAAGGTAGAAGGCAGAAGGTAGAAGAAAAGACACGATCTCGTTCGGCCAAGGGCCTTCACCGTCAACCGTACGCCGTAAACCGTATGCCGAGCCCTGGCAGTTCACTATGGAGCCAGGCGGAATCGAACCGCCATCTCAACCTTGCGAAGGTCGCGTTCTCCCATTAAACCATGGCCCCAGAAACCTTGAAAAAGCCAATATACCATTGAATCGAGCTTTCTGTCAATCCGGCCGTGCGGTCAAACGGCGGAAGATCCAGTTGGAGGCCGCTTTTTCTCCTCACCGCCTACTGACTACTCGCTGCTGCCTACAATTTTTTCCCATTCAGCTATATAATTGCCTCGTGGACCTTCGTAGAAGCATGCGGATCGCCTGCGCGGCCCTGGCGCTGTTGGCGTGCGCCTGCCACCAGTTCGATCCGGGCGAGCCCGAGGAGTCGACGCACCAGAAGTGCCTGCGCCGCGCCGTCTTCGGCGATCCCGCCTTCTCCGCGTACGTGCTGCCGTACCCGGTGGGCAGCTCCTACCGGCTGCTGCAAAGCTATTGCAGCGGCGGCAGCCACCTCAACCAGCTGGCCTACGACTTCTACATGATCGTGGGCACGCCGATCACCGCCGCCCGCGCCGGCACGGTGCTGCAGTCGGTGGACCTCTACGAGGACAGCGACCGGGACGGCCGCCACGTCAATTTCCTGATGATCGGCCATGCCGACGGCAGCGCGGCCTTCTATGCCCACCTGCGCCTCGGCACCCAGCGCGTGAAGGTGGGGGAGGAGGTCGCCCAGGGGCAGCGCATCGCCGACAGCGGCCACTGCGGCACGCCCCTCCCGGATCTGCACTTCGGCGTCTACCGCAGCTGGCCGGCCCACAGCGGCGACGACTTGGCGATCAACTTCCGCAACGCCGACGGCCCGCTCGACGAGCGCGGCGGCCTGATGGTGGATGTCATGTACCTGGCGCTGCCGTATTAGGTCAGGATCGTGGCGAGCTTTCAGTGTCAGTGACAGTGTCAGTGTCAGCAAGAAGTGCTGAAACGAGATCTTAGTGTTAGTGTTAGTGTTAGTAAAGCCAGGGTCATGAACAGCGGCGAGCTGCTCGGGGAAGGCTTTTCACTTTTACCTTTTTCCTTTTACCTTTTACCTTGCTGAGTGTCAGTGTCAGCAAGAAGTGCTGAAACGAGATCTTAGTGTTAGTGTTAGTGTTAGCAAAGCCAGGGTCATGGACATAGGCGAGCTGTCGTGATTCGAAGCGGCAAGCGGACGGACATTTCAGGTCTCGGTATACGGTGTACGGTCAGCGGTGTACGGATTAGGGAAAAGCCAAGAGATCGAAAACAATCATTGTTTTGCTGTTGCCGTCTACCGTCAACCAAGTACGAAAAATTCTTTCGCCCTTCCCTCCACTTTTCGCCAATCGCCTTTTCTTCCTTCTGTTTTCTGTCTTCTGACTTCTGTCTACTTCTTTACCGGGTGAACACCATGCCGTTGCTCCAGCGGATGACCAATGCCCGGCCCTGGGGGGTCGCCTCGCCGACCTGGCCCTGCGCCTGGCCCGGGGAGGTGCCGCCCCAGGAGGCCTGAAGGCTGCGGCCGTTGATTTTTCCCTGGCCGATCTGCCGTTGCCCCTCGACCTGCCAGGCGAAGTCGTTCCCCTGCTGGCGGATTGAGTAGACCAGGCCGCGGTTGCTGCGCCAGGTTCCCGAAATGTCGTAGCGCTCGATCCGCGGCGGCGGTGGAGGGGTCGGCTCGGGCGGACGCACCGGCTCGCGTGGCGGCGGTGGAGGAGTCGGCTCGGGCGGCCGCTCCGGCTCGTGGGGCGGCGGTGGAGTCGGCTCGGGCGGACGCTCCGGCTCGTGGGGCGGGGGAGTCGGCTCGGGCGGGCGCTCCTCCTCGTGCGGCGGTGGGGGCGGCTCCGGCGGCCGCTCTTCCTCCCGCGGCGGCTCGGGGAGCGGTTCAGCGCCCGGGGCGGACCGGAAAAAGACCATGCCGTTGTCCCACTCGATGATCTGTGCCCGGCCCTGGGGATCGGCCTCGGCGACCGCGCCGCGGGCGTCGCCCGACTCGGGCTCGCCCGTCCACTCCGCCTCCAGCTCGCGGCCGCGGATCTGGCCGCGGCCCTCCTGGCGGACGTCGAGGCGCTCCCAGCGGAAAGATCCCCCGCTCTGCTCGATGAAATAGGCCCCGCCGCGGTTGGAATGCCACTCGCCGTCGATGTCGATGAGCCGCCCGGCGGCCTCCACTTCGCGGGAGGGCGGCCGCTCACGAAGGCGCCGTTCCTCTTCCTCCCGGATCCGCCGCTGCTCCTCCTCCTCGCCCCGGCGCCGCAGCTCCTCCTCTTCGGCGCGCTCGGGGCGCTCCGCCCTGCGCGCGTCGGGTGGCCGTCGCAGCGGCACCCGCTCATGGTACACGGCGGCGGCGGTCTTCATGATCGTCAGGGCGGGGAAGAGAACGACCAGCTGAACGGGAGTGATGACCGGGCCCAGGCTGACCGGGGTCTCCAGGAGGGGCTCGGCCTGGTCGAGGCCGGGCTGCACCAGGATGTCGACGGTTCCCTCGGGCCGGATGTCCAGCGCCTTGGGATTCTTCGTCACCTTGAAGCGCAGGAGCAGGCGGCCGGGGTGGCTGCCGCTCCTGACCCGGAACGATGCCGTGCCGTCGGGCCCGGTCACGAGCTTGAACGGCTGCGTGCCGAGGGACAGCATGCCCGGGCCCGAATCGGCGCGCACCTCGATCTCGACGCCGGAGGCGGCGGGCATCAGGGCCATGCCGTTCAGCAGCAGCAGTGTTCCCCCCTTCTCGGCCTTCAGGTGCCCCGCGGGAAAGTACAGCCGCCGCTGGCGCCCCGATTTTTCTTTTATCGTGGTGGAGGGCAGCATGCCCTGCAGCTTCTGGTAGGCGACCTTGTCGAGGAGGGGAAGGTTTGGGGCGTTGAGCGGCTGCAACTGGCCGGGGTCGGCGGCGAGCTGCTTCTCGAGCAGCTGCATCCGGCAGCGCGCCTCGTCAACTGCGGCGACGACCTGCACCGTCGACTGCAGGATTTCGGCCGTGGAGGTCTTTACCAGGTTCGAGATGCGGATGGTGACCAGGGCCTCGCTGGGCAGGATGCCGACGCCACCCTGGGTCTGCAGGGCCGAATGCGAGCATTCCACCTTGGCGACTCCATGGTAGACGGCCTGCGCCAGGGCGGGCGACAGCTTCTCCTTGGCCTGGGGCAGCGTCAGCCCGGCGTGGATCGGGAGCGGGGCCTCGGCACGGGGTTGGTGGATCCACAGGGCCGCCGGCCCGGAAGCGGCCGGAGTCTTCATGGCATGGATGAAACCGCCGGGCTGCGCGGCTAGGGTGTCGACCTTGGAGCTCGCCAGCGGCTCCAGGTAGAGATCCATCGTGCTCTTGCCGGTGGCGACATTGGGCGGGACGAAGAGGATTGGGACCTGCTTGGGCGTGAAGGCCTCCATACCGGGCGTTTTGCCGGTGAAGCTGTAGCCCGGCATGGCGGGCCGCAGCCATACCTTCTGGTACTTCTTGACCGGCAGCTTGTAACGGCCGTTGGCGTCGGCGCGGATGTAACTCCATCCCCTCCAGTTTGTCTTGGGATCGAGCTTGGCCAGCTCGGCGGCGGTCAGGTTCTGCTCGATCTGGACGGAATAACCGGCCGGGGCGTAAAAGAGATAGGCGTGGGGAATCTTCGCCCCGTTCATGGCCCGCACGGTCCCCTCCAGGGGGGGCTGGGTCGGCGGCACCCCCGCCTCGTGCAGGAACTGGGCCATCAGGGCGGCGGTGTACTGCTCGGCCAGGGGCAGGGCCTTCTTCAGGGCCTGGTGGCGCTGGGCGGTGTCCCCCTTCTCGGCGAGGTGGTGGTGCTGGGGATCGGAATGGATGAGGTTCGCCAGCTTGGCGGCCAGCTGCCCCACGGCCTGGGTGCCCTGGGCCTTGTGGAACAGGTAGACGCCCTTGGCGCTGGTGGCGTGAAAGCCGGCCGTGTCCCCCAGGCCGTCGGCCGCGTCCTCGTAGTCGGCGTGGCCGCCGATGAACTCGTTGTGCACGTGCTGGGCCACGGAGAGGTCGCCCAGCAGGTGCGTCGACCAGCCAAGCTCGTAGAAGACGCTGTCCAGCACCGAGCGCCGCGGGTACTGCAGGTCGCCGTTCCAGGCCTTGAGGGCGTCGAGGTAATGCTTCTTGCAGAGCTCCAGCCCCGACGGATAATGAGAGCGCAGGTCGGGGATGACGTCGATGTCGACGTCGAGCAGGCCCAGGGTGATCTCGTGGGCGACCAGCATCGTCAGCATCCGCACCAGATAGTCGGCGGCGTCGGCCGCGATGCTCCAAGTGGATAGGTCGAGACCCTGGCCGTTGGCAGGGTTGTGGTAATGCTCGCAGCCGGCGGCGCAGGTCAGGTCGATGTCCCAGGAGTCGATGTCGACCAGCCCCCAGAAGGCCTCGAGGGTGATGCGGATGAGGATGCGGTCCTTATAGGAGTCGGCGTGCTCTGATCCGGAGGCCAGGTGCAGCAGGTTGGACTGCAGCAGGATGGACCAGTTGTCATAGCCGTCGTTCTTGAGGATGTCGATGGCGCGCTGCAGGATGTAGATGTGGGCGCTTCGATGGTAGAGCATGCCGAACTCGACGTCCATGGCCGACACGTAGCTGATGTCGAAGTAGGCGTTCTTGCCGTTGATCTTGCCCCAGCAGTCCTTGGCTTCCTTGTATTCGGTTTGCACCTGGCCCGTGTTCCAGGCCGGCAGCCCCGGGCTGCAAGCGGCGATGAACAGGGCCGCGGCCAGCACGCGAACCGAAAAAACAGCGATCCGCCCGATTTTTTTCGTGTTCATTGATTCCCCTCCCTGGTGGATTCCCAACGCCCGCTCATGGTATTGCAGGTAAAAGGAGAAATCAACCCCTTCCGCCCAGTGGATTTCACCGCGGGGCCCGGTCTCGGCACGGACGGGGCGTGCCCCGGGGCCAGATCGTGTCCGGCCTCAGTGCGCCGGGATCACCTCGTCGCGGCTGAAGCCGTTGTTGGTCTCGTTGAGCTCGGTGATGGCGTTGCCGGCGTCGACCACCGCCCGGCAAGAGTAGGTGACGGAGGCGGCGCTGGACGGGAAGATGTAGTCGAGGCCGACCACGGAGCGGCTCTTGCCGGGATTGGCGGAGTCGTAGGCGTTGTGCACGTCGTGATAGGCGGTCTGCTCCACCTTGGCGCTGTCGATGTCCACGCTCTCGACCAGCACGTCGTTGACGTAGACGTCCAGCCGGGCGCCGCTGCCTAGGGGGATGGGCGCCGGGCCGAAGTTGACGATGGTCACCAGCAGGCGGCACTCGGGAGGCGAGCCGGCCGGGGAGCCGGTGTGAGCGAAACCGGTGACCCTGAGGTCGGGCAAATCGCCCGGCACGACGCGGATGCGGCAGAGGGCGACGTTGTTGTCCTCTTTCTTCTCGCCGATCTCCCTGCCCGAGTCGATGACGGCCGCGAGGTAATAGTTCCCCGGCGGAGTGTCGGCGGGAATGCGGTTGCTGCCGTTGAGCTTCACCTTCTTCCTGGCCGGGCCGGAGAGGGTGGCGGCGGGTAGGCCGGAGACGCGCTCGCGGCCTCCCTGGAGCAGGACGTCGTCATGGTAATTCGCTGAGTAAACGGCCGGCTCCACCGGGACTTCCTCGTTCCTGGAAAGGACCAGATCGACCGAGAACGCACCACTGGTGCCGTTGCCCCGGTTCTCGGCCCAGACGGTGATGGTGGACTTCAGTTCCTGTCCGGCCAGGGCCGTGGTTGGGCAGCGGATGACGCCCGTAAGGTCCGGGGCCATCAGGACCATCGGCTTCTTGATCTGGATCTTGGGCACGGTATCGGCCGCTGCCGGCGGGGCCAGCAGCGCCAGGACCGCAAACAGCGGCAGGAAGCACGGGCACACTCTTTTCATGGTCTCCTCCTCATGCACGAAATTCCTGAAGAAATCCTCGAAAATTGAATACGAATTCTAAAATAATGTCTCATAAGGATTGTGGGAAAGTTAAACGATTTTTGTCGCCAATCGCCTTTTCTTCCTTCTGCCTTCTGTCTTTTTTTCTACGCCATAGGCTGCTTGATGGCGCACATTTTTCCCTATTGCCTTTGCCCGGCCAGGCGATTATAAGAGAATCGATGCGACGGGCCCCGCTTGGCCGGGGCCAGGGAGGGGGAAGATGGCAGGGATCGTTTCGGCCCGGGCCTGGGCCAACAACGAGGTGGCCTACGTCGCCTGGGACATCGACGGCCGGATCGACGGTTGCCTGGGCTTCGAGGTGACGCGCGTCTACTTGAACGACGACGGCACGGTGGCGCGCCTGGACGATGGCAGCGAGGACCGGGTGAAGTGCGCCTCCTGGGTGGCCTTCAAGGGCCAGCGCAACCCGTACTGGCTGCCGCAGGACACCGGCGTTTGGCCGGTGCAGAAGCTGAGCTGGCGCGACCTCACCCTGCGCAAGCGGCGCAAGGGGATGACGCGGCGGCCCGACCAGGTGCGCCTGCGCTACGAGATTCGCCCCGTCGGCGACAGGAGGCCCGGACTGGAGCCGGTCCCGCCCAACGGCCAGGATTACGGCTTCGTCCCCAGGCGCGACGCCGCCGGCAGCCCCCTGAAGGGCGCCGACGGCAAGACGCTCTGGCAGCGGGTGAAGGCCTACGAGGGCCAGCCGCTGCCGCTGGCCTACCTGGCGCCGGCGTTCGCGACCAACGATCTTCTGGTGACATCCCGCCGGGGCCCGTTCCGCTCGACCTTCACCAACGGCATCCTCGCCGCCCAGTGGCTGCGCAACGTCCTGTACGAGGACGGGGTGCTGGAGAAGGACGAATTGCTCAAGAAAATATGCGATCCCGAGGACACCCACCGCAGGTACCTGGCCGGCGACGTCATCCCCCTCGTGCGCGGGCTGTTCCAGCTTCCGGGCGAGTTCTACCTCGCCCTGTACGAGCTCGATGACAAGGAGCTCGAGGAGATGCTGCTGGCCAATGCCAACCGCATCCACCTCATCCTGGCCAACACCGGCAAGTCAAGCGGAGAATGGGACGTGCGCAACCGGGCGGCGCGCCAGCGCCTGGTCGGCGCCGGCGTCGACATCGAGCACCGCATGTTCAACAACTCCACCCACATCGGCCACAACAAGTTCGTCGTCCACGTGCCGCCCGGCGGCGCTCCGCGCTCGGTGCTGACCGGCTCCACCAACTGGACCTCGACCGGCCTGGCCGGCCAGACCAACAACATGCTGCTGATCGAGGACGACGCCCTGGCCGGCGTCTACCTCGACTACTGGCAGCGGCTGAAGGCCGACCCGCTGCCGCTGCCGCAGCCGCTGGGCAGGGAGATGCCGGGCAACCAGCAGGGCAAGCCCTTCCGCAGCTCGAATGAGGCGCCCGGCCGCATCCGCCTGGCCGGCGGCGCCGGGCTTGAGGCCTGGTTCTCGCCCAACATGCAAGCGCGGCGGAAGGGATCCGCGACGCCGCCCGACCTCTCCGAGGCTTACCGCCGCATCCGCCAGGCGAGGGAGGCGGTACTCTTCCTGGCCTTCTATCCCGGCCAGCGGGGCCAGGACTGCATCATCGGCGAGGCGATCGCCATCGGCCTCAGGGACCGCTCGCTGCTGGTCGCCGGCGCCGTCTCCAGCCCGCAGGCCATGCCCAACTACAAACCCAAGAAGAAGGACGCGAGCGGCAAGGTCGTCGACGAGGGCGAGTCGCCCGCCACCTATGAAGACGGCAACGTCGCCGTCGTCCGCGCCGCGCGCGTCGACGAAAAGACCCTCTGCGGCGACTTGGGCGTGGAGCAGCTCACGGCCCACGGCGGCGTCGGGGCCATCATCCACGACAAGATCGTGGTCATCGACCCGCGCCTGCC
>JAFGST010000176.1 GCA_016934475.1 Candidatus Aminicenantota bacterium
AGGCCGCCTCCCAGGCCTTCTGGCGCGGGCCGCGCTTGAACAGGCGCGAAAAGAGCGGCAGGAAGGCGGCGCGCATGCCGCCGCGGCCCAGGGGGCGGCGCAGGAAGCCGGTGATGGTCAGCGCCGCCACGAAAAGGTCCATCACCCGCCCGGCGCCGAACAGGGCGGCGGCGACCACATCGCGCCCGAAGCCGATGGCCTGCGTGGTTATGGAGGCGGAAGAGGGCTCGGCGGCGACGGCCTCGGGGGTCTCGCGGGCGTCATCGCTGGATTTCTCCCTGGTGGAGCGGAAAATGTAGGAGTGCTCGCCGGCGGTCAGGCGATCGTCGCTCTTCAAGGGGACCCAGCCCCGGATCTCGCGGTCGTTGAGCCGCAGCCGTCCCCGGCGCGGGCGGATGACCGCCTCCGACCTCTCGCCGGCCAAGAAACGGACCTCGAAGCGCAGGGGGTCCTTGCCCCCCTCCAGCCGGACGTCGTCCAGAGCGGTGTTGCCGACGCGCGTTCGCGGGAACGGCAACTCGAGGTTCTTTTCCTCCTTGAGCGCGTGCAGGTAGAAGACCTCGACCTCCCGTTCGCTGGGGGCGCCCTTCTTTTCGACGATGTCTTCGACGGCGGCAATGACGGCGGCGGTGGCGTCGGGACGCTCCAGCGCCTGCAGGTTGCGGCGCATGGCGGCCAGCCGCTCGGGATCGGCGAGAAGCTCCGCGACGGCCCCGTACAGGTTGTCGGGAGAGAGGGTGATCTCGACCCGCCTTGGGCCGCCGCCGACCTCCTCGTAGAGGACGCGGGCGCCCCCGGTCTTTTCCAGCTCGCGGGCATTGAGGACCTGGTGGTCGCCCGGCAGGTCGATCTTGGGCACGAGGATGGACGGCAGCACCTTGGCCGCGATCTCCTGCACGGCGCCGGCGCCGGCCCGCGAGATCACCAGGTCGGAGAGATCGTATATCTCGGCGATGGGATCGAAGTACTCGTGCACCAGCAGCCGGCCCTCGATTTGGGCCGGGAAGCCGGCCTTTTCCAGGAGGGTGACCGTGTCGTCGTAGGCCTTGTACTCTTTGCTGTAGCCCTTGCCGGTGGACATGATGACGAACAGGTTGGGCAGGGAGAGCAGGCGGGGAATCGCCGCCGCCGCGGCGCGATTGATGGTGCGCGCCCCGGTGCTGCCGCTGCAGATGAACAGGACGCGGCGGCCGGCGGGGATGGCGAATTTTTCCCGGCCGTTGACGCCGGAGGGCCGGAGAATGGCCCGGCGCAGCGGGTAGCCCGTCACCACCGTCTGCGAGCGGCGGAAAAAGAAGGCGGTGGAGGGGAAGGCGATGCCGATGCGCGTGGCGTAGCGCGCGACGAATAGGTTGAGGCGGCCGGGAACGGCGTTCTGCTCGTGGATGAAGATGCGCTTCTTGAGCAGGGCGGCGGCCAGCAGCACCGGCGCGGCCGCGTAGCCGCCGCTGCCGATGACCAGGTCGGGGCGGAAGCGCAGCAGGATGAAGAAGGCCTTCACCGTTCCGGCGAGGATGGCGGCCAGCGCCAGCAGGGTTCGGGGACTGCGCAGGCGCGTGGGCAGGCCGCGGGCCGGCACGCTGGCGAATTCCATGGGCTGGGACAGGGCGGGAACGATGGCCGCCTCCGAGCCCCGGCGGGTGCCGACGTAGAGGAACTCGGCGTCGGGGTACTTCTCTACGAGCGCCTCGTAAACGGCGATGTTGGGATAGACGTGGCCGCCGGTGCCGCCGCCGGTGAAGAGAAATCTGTGCTTTTTCATGGAGGCTTGACGGAGGCTATTATACCTTAACTGACTGCCAAATCATAGGAATAAAGTGTTAGTGTTAGTGTTTGTGTTAGCAAAGCCAAGTCCCTGAACACGGACGAGTCATTTGTTGAAGTCTTTCCTCTTTCTCCTTTTACCTTTTTCCTTTTACCTTTAACCTTGCTGAGTGTCAGTGTCAGCAAGACACTCAACGAGCTCCTATTGTTAGTGATAGTGTCGGTGCTAGCTGGAAAAGCAATGGAATTTGGATTAATAAAAAAAAGGTAAGCTTCAACGTTTCAACGTTTTTTTATCCTTGCCAGGATCGATTCCGCGACGATAAGGTCTGGTGCTACCGTCACTTTGATGTTGGCGACGTCGCCATTGACGGTGGCCACCGGCGCCAGGCCGTAGCGCAGCACCAGCGAGCAGTCGTCGGGGGCGTCGCTGATGCCCTCATCCCGGGCCAGCTTGTGGGCGATGCGGATGATGTCGGCACGGAAGCCCTGGGGGGTCTGCACGCGGCGGAGCTTGTCGCGATCGAGGACGGCGTTCACTCTCCCCTTCACGTCGACTCGCACCGTCGTGTCCTCGGTGACGACCACCGGCATGACCGCCGCCTGGCGGGCCAGCGCGTTCAGCACCCTGTCGATGACCGCTTCGGAGACCAGGGCCCGGGCGGCGTCGTGGATCAGGATGCGCCCGGTTTTTCCGGCCGCCGCCACGCCGATGGCCGATGAGAGTTGCCGGGTCCTTCCCCCGGCCAGGACGGCGGTTATTTTTGGATATTTGCCGGCGATCCGCCTTGCGCGCTGCAGGTGTGCCTTGGGACAGACCAGCACCATGCCGCTGATGCCTTTTTGCCCCTGGAATCTCTTCAGGCACATGTCCAGCAGTGTCTTGCCGCCTATTTTCCGGAATTGCTTGGGCTCGGGCCCCTGCAATCTTTTTCCCGTGCCGCCGGCCAGGATGATGGCTGTTGTTGTCATGAAGTCATTATAGTTGAATTGAGCCCAACCTGAAACATGTATTGTCATGGGCGCGATGACCCGCCCCTACGATTTTGACATGCGCTGCGGGCGGGTCACAGACCGCGCCCCTACGAATGACATGCGCTGCGGGCGGGTCACAGACCGCGCCCCTACGATTTTGACATGCGCTGCTCGTCACGCGTTACGCGTCACGCGTCACGGATAGAAGGTAATTTTGAACTGGGCTCCGGGCTCTCCGGGATTCACGAGCTGGATGTCGGCGTTCAGGGCGTGCACCAGCTTCTTCACCGTCGCCAGGCCCATGCCCGTCCCCTTGTCGCGGCTGGTGAAGAAGGGCAGCCAGATCCTTTCGGCGGCGGCGGCGGGCACGCCCGGGCCGTCGTCGGCGAGGGTGAAGGCCGGCGTTTCCCCCGCGCTGAACTCGGCCCGCAGGCGCTTGGCCCCGGCCTGCCTGGCGTTGAGGACCAGGTTGGCGAAGACGACGCTGAGCAGCAGCGGGTCGCTCATCACCTTCATGGGAGCGGAGGGAAGATCGACGGCCAGCTCCTGGGCGGCGGCGGCATCCGCCACCAGGCGGCGCAGGTCGACCGCCTCGCTGGCGACCTTCTCCACCGGGCGGGCGAAGCGCAGGAAGCCTTCCATCATGTCGCTGAGGAACTGGATCTCGCTCACGATGCGCCGCGTCTTTTCCGGCTCGCTCTTCAGGGCCTTGCTGTATCCCAGGATGACCCCCAGGGAGTTGCGCACCTCGTGGGCCAGGGACGCGGTCATCTCGCCGAGCATGATCAGGTTCTCGTTCTGGCGCTGGATCCTCTCCCGCTGGCGCTCGGCGCTGACGTCGCGCACCAGGACCAGCGTGCCGTCGTCGCCGACCGGCCCGTTCTTTCCCGCCCCGACGGGGACAACGTCGACGAAATAGAGGCCGCCGCCGCTTTCGACCTCGGCCGAGCGTCGCGGTCCCCCGGCCAGGATGAAGCGCGTGAGCTCGGGATGGCCGGGCAGGGCCTTTTCCAAGGGCTGGTTCTTGACGCTGGCCAGGCTGCGCCCGAACAGCTCCTGGGCGGCGGGGTTGAAGATCTCGATCTTGTTGCCGCCGGCCAGGAAGACCAGCCCCAGGTGGACGGTGTTGATGATGCCGCGGCTCAGCTCCTCCTGTTGCGAGGAGGTGCGGCTCTGGGCGGCGACCAGCTCCTGCAGCTCCTGCTGGGCGCTCTTCATCTCCACCAGGTAGTCCTGGAACGGCGAGCCGGCGCCCATCTTTCCCTCGGGCTGCCTGCGGCGCAGCAGCACCATCAGGTACACTCCCGACAGGGCGATGAAGATGCCCAGGGTGAGGACCAGGCCGGAGAGGAGTTTCTTCATCGCCGCCAGCGAGTCGAGCTGGGGCGAGCGCAGCGCCTTCTGGAAAAGCAATCCCGATCCCGCCTGCAGCTGCCGGCGGATCTCCAGGCGCTGCTCCTTGCCGGCGCCGGCGATCGTGCTGCCGCTGCCGGTGGAGGAGAGCCGCAGCACGCGGTCGAAAAAGCCGTCACGCCCCGGATCCGGCTCTCCCAGCCGGGCGCGCAGGACGTACAGCTCGGCCTGCAGCTCGGCGCGGGCCGTGAGGGCCGCCGTCTCGTTCCGCTCCAGGGTGGTGAACAGCGAGCGCATGTTCTCCAGGGTGAACAGCGCCAGGACCTGGACCACGATCAGCAGCGCCAGGGTGCTCTTTCTCATGCCCGGATCCAGAGGGTGGCGATCCAGGCCAGGATCGCCTCGCCGCAGAAGAGCGAGACGGCGCTGCCCAGGGCCAGGAAGGGACCGAAGGGCAGGGCCAGCTTGAGGTTTTTCTTCCTGAATACGATGAAGAACAGGCCCACCAGCAGGCCGCTGAAGGACGCCAGCATGACGGCCACCACGAGCCGGCGCAGGCCGAGGAAGAGGCCCATCATCAGGGCCATCTTGACGTCGCCGAATCCCAGGCCCTCGATCTTGCGCACCTTCAGGTAGAAGACGTACAACAGGGCGAAGAAAAGCGCCCCGCCCAGGCCGCTGGACACGGCTTCCCACCACTTGATGCCGGGATGGACGAAGGCGTAGGCCAGGAAGAGGAGGGCGCCCCCCAGGGTGAGCTCGTCGGGCAGGACCATGTGCTCCAGGTCGATGGCGGCCAGGGCGATCAGCAGGCTGAGGAACGCGGCGCTGGCCGCGGCGTGAAGCGTCAGGCCGAAAGAGTGGTGGGACAGCCAGAAGCCAAGGGCGACCAGGGCCTCGATCAGAGGGTAGCGCGGCGAGATGCGCCCCCGGCAGGAGCGGCAGCGGCCCCGCAGCAGGGCATAGCTCAGCAGCGGCACGTTGTCGTAGAAGGGGATGGCGGCGTCGCAGCGCGGGCAGTGCGAGGCGGGCAGGACCACGCTCTTGCCCTGCGGCATCCGGCAGATGACCACGTTCAGGAAGCTGCCAACGATCAGCCCCAGGATGACGGTCAGCGCTTCTTCCATCGGAATATCCTCTGGGCGGTCACGGTTCCCTGCTGGGGGTCATAGATGTAGTCGTTGCCGGCGAAGTCGCGGGGCAGGGCGGCCAGCAGCCCCGGGCGCACCAGGTCGGGCAGGGCATCCGGCCAGCGTCCCCAACGCCCGCGGAAGACGGCGATCTTATCCCGCAGCAGCGGCAGGTCGTTCTCGGCCTTGATCTGGTAGAGGTGGTTGAAGGCCGAGTCCCTCTCCAGGGTGCTTTCGGCGTTACGGTAGATGTCGAGCCACATGCGCGTGGCGGCCTGCGGGTCGTCGCGCAGGTACACCATGTGGGCCTTCATGCGCCGGATGAAGGAGGGCGCTCCCGGTTGGGCCGCGGCGCGGTTGTAGTACGCCTCGGCGCGGGCGAAGTCCTTCAGGTACTTGTAGCAGTAGAATCCCGCGTCCAGCTCGAAGACCCAATCGCCGGGATTGTGGCGCGCGCCCTTGTCCAGCAGGCGCAGCGCCATGGGAATGTCCTTGGCCTCGTAAACCATGATCAGCGCGCCGACGATATAGGGCTCCTTGTACGTCGGCGTGATGTCGGTGATGACCTCGAACACCCGCTCCAGGAATTCGAAGCGGTTGGTGATGTGGTAGGTGGAATAGAACTGGATGGACCAGATGAAGAGCATGTCGGCGGCCAGGTTTTGGAAGCCGAAGGAGAGCACCTTCAGCGTCTGCCCCGACGGCAGGGAAACGAACGCGGCGCGGTCGCCGAAGTAGTCGACTACGGCGTCGTAGCGGTTCTGCGCCCCCGCCGCCAGCAGCAGGCCGGCCAAAGCGACGACGGCCAGCAGGCGCCGGGGCATCAGGAGAATTCCCTCCGGCGGAAGATCAGGATGGTGAGGCACAGCAGGGCCAGGATGTAGGCCAGGGCGTAGAGGATGGAGAGGAGGACGGTCCAGGCGCCGGGGGGGGTGCCGAGCACCACCTCGTTCTTGATGTTGAACTTGGCCAGGTTGGGCAGCAGGTAGTAGAGGAAACGGGCGAAGCCTCTCCAGAGCGGGGCCTTGAGGACTACCTTGAACTCGTTGTAGGTCCACATGACGTGGCCGATCAGGTACAGCGACAGGGTGAAGATGAAGGAGAGGATCGGCGTGGTGAAGGAGGAGAACAGCAGCGAGATGGCCACGATGATCAGCAGCTCCAGCAGCAGCATGAGGAAGTACAGGGCGATGGCCGGGTCGAAGCCGCCGCCGTTGAGGGCGACAAAGACGAAGAAGATGCCGGCCATGACCGCCAGCGCCACCAGCATGGTCAGCGCCAGGCCCAGGAACTTGCCGAAAATGAACTGGTCGCGCGAGACCGGCTTGCTCAGGATGTTTAGGACCGTCTTTTTCTCGATCTCCTTGTATACCAGGTTGACGCCGGTGAAGACGGCGATCAGCGCGCTGAAGAAATGAATGGCCGCCAGGCCGGTGTCCTTGAGCACCTTCATGGCGTCGCCCAGGGTCAGGAAGCTGACCAGCTTGGAGCTGAGGGCGAAAAGGACGCCGAAGAATACCAGCAGGTAGAACACCTTATTGCGCGCCGACTCGCGGAAGGTGTTCAGGGCGATGCCCTTGACCGCCGTCCTCATTGGCCGTTCCTCATCTCGCTGAAGAAGATGTCCTCCAGCGTCATCTTGACGGGAGTGACGGCGATGATCCGGCCGTCGTTGTGGATGATCGATTCCACCACGAGGTTGACGTCGGCGTCGCTGGCCAAGGTAAGGACGTAGTGGCCGTCGCGGACGGCGTAGTTGGACTGGATCTGCGCCAGCCGCCCCTCGGCGATCCCGGTGCAGGCGACCTCGTAGTACTGGGTGCTGCGGGCGATCAGCTCGGACAGCTTGCCCTGGCGGCGGATGACCCCGTCCAGGATGATGCCCACGCGATCGACCATCATCTCCATGTCCTGCAGGATGTGCGAGGAGAAGAACACGGTCTTGCCCGCCTCGCGCAGGGAGAAGATGAGGGCGCGCATGTCCTTGCGGCCGATGGGATCGAGCCCGGAGAAGGGCTCGTCGAGGATGAGCAGGTCGGGATCGTTGATCAGGGCCTGGGCCAGCCCCAGGCGCTGGATCATGCCCTTCGAATACTTACGCAGCTTCAGGTCCTCGCGGCCGCTCAGGCCGACGCGATGCAGCAGCGCGCCGATGCGCTCGCGCACCGCCGGCGGCGGCAGGTCGAACAGCGACGCCGCGAAGGTGAGCAGCTCGCGCGCCGTGAGGTAGTCGTAGAAGTAGGGATTCTCGGGCAGGAAGCCGACGCAGCGCCGGGAATCGATCGCCGCCACCGGCCGGCCCTCGACCAGTACCTCCCCGCCGTCGGCGTTCAACAGCCCGAGGACGCACTTGATGGTGGTGGTCTTGCCGGCCCCGTTGGGGCCCAGGAAGCCGTAGATCTCCCCGCGTTCCACCTCGAGGTCGATCCCCTTCAGTACGCGGTACTTCTTGAGCATGAAGTTGGAGCGGAACGTTTTCCTCAGGCCTTTGATCTCGAGGGCTTTCATGGTGTCGAAGGGATTCTAGGAGAAGCAGTGATGAATGTCAAGATAGGAAGTGTCAGTGTCAGTGTCAGTGACAGCAAGGCATTTTATCGAGATATTGATTATTCTCTTGCTGACACTAACACTGTCACTGTCACTCTATCTCTTCTTCGCCTTTTTGCCCCGTGCGACTTTCTTCCTGGCCGGGGTGGTTTTCCTGGCCGGCTTGGATTTCTTCGGCGGCCGGGTCTTTCGGGCGGGCGTCTTTTTGGCCGGCCGGGCTTTCTTGACGGGGGCTTTCTTGGCCTTGGTGGGAGCCGCGGCCCTTTTTTTCTTGATCTCGGCCTGGGCCGCCGCCAGGCGGGCGATGGGCACGCGGAAGGGGGAGCAGGAGACGTAGTCCATCCCCACGCGGCAGCAGAACTCCACCGACTTGGCCTCGCCGCCGTGCTCGCCGCAGATGCCGACCTTGAGGCCGGGCTTGGTCCGCCGTCCCCTCTCGATGCCCATCCGCACCAGCAGGCCCACGCCGGCCTGGTCGAGCGACTGGAACGGGTCCTCGGCGAAGATGCCGGCCCTCTTCTCGTCGATGTATTCGGGCAGGAACTTGCCGGCGTCGTCGCGCGAGATGCCCATGGTCATCTGCGTCAGGTCGTTGGTGCCGAAGGAGAAGAACTCGGAGACCTCGGCGATCTGGTCGGCGAGCAGCGCCGCCCGCGGCACCTCGATCATGGTGCCGACCAGGTAGTCCAGCTTCACGCCGCGCGCGCGGATGATGGCGTCGGCGACGCGGCGCGTGCGCGCCCCCAGGATGCTCATCTCCTTCTTGTCGATGGTCAGGGGGATCATGATCTCGGGCCGGACCTTGACGCCCCCGGCCGCGCACTCGCAGGCGGCCTCGATGATGGCCCGCACCTGCATGTCGAGGATCTCGGGGTAGGTGATGGCCAGGCGGCAGCCGCGGTGGCCCAGCATGGGATTGGCCTCGTGCAGCTGCTCGACGCGCTGGCGGATCTTCTCGAAGGGGACGCCGATGGTGGCCGCCAGCTGCTGCTGCTTCTCCTCGGTATGGGGCACGAACTCGTGCAGCGGCGGGTCGATGAGGCGCACGGTGACCGGGAAGCCGTCCATGGCCTTGAAGATGCCCTTGAAGTCCTCCTTCTGGAAGGGGAGCAGATTGTTCAGGGCCTCCACGCGTCCCTCCAGGGTGTCGGCCACGATCATCTCCTGGATGGCCAGGCGGCGCTCCTCGGTGTCGAAGAACATGTGCTCGGTGCGGCACAGGCCG
>JAFGST010000177.1 GCA_016934475.1 Candidatus Aminicenantota bacterium
CCGGTCAGGCGGTAGAGCTGCATGTCGAGAATGGCGTCGGCCTGCACCGCCGTCAGCTTGATCCTTTCCATCAGGACCGCCTTGGCCTCGGGACGGTTCTTCGAGCCGCGAATGATCTTGATGACCAGGTCCAGCTTGCCCAGGGCGATCTTGAGGCCCTCGATGATGTGCGCCCGCTTCTCGGCCTTGTCCAGCTCGAAGAGCGCGCGGCGGCGAATGATCTCCTTGCGATGGCCGAGAAAGTAATTGAAATAATCGATGAGACTGAACTGCTGGGGCTGCTGGTTGACGATGGCCAGCAGGATGATCGAGTAGCTGGTCTGCAGCTGGGTGTGCTTGAAGAGGGCGTTGAGAATGACCTCGGGAATCTCGTCCTTCTTGATCTCGACGACGATGCGCACCCCGTGGCGGTCCGATTCATCGCGCAGGTCGGAAATGCCCTCGATCTTCTTTCCCTTGACCAGGTCGGCGATGTTCTCCAGGATCTTGGCCTTGTTGGTCTGATAGGGGATCTCGGTGATCACGATCCTCTGTCGCCCGCGCGCGTCGGTCTCGACCACGGCCTTGGCCCGAACGACAAAACTGCCCTTGCCCGTTTCGTAGGCGGCCTTGATCATGTTCTGGCCGAAGATGAATCCGCCGGTGGGGAAGTCGGGCCCCGGCATGATCTTCATGAGATCGTCGATGCTGGCGTCGCGGTTGTCGGCGAAATTGGTGAAGGCATCGATCAGTTCCCCCAGGTTGTGGGGGGGGATGGAGGTCGCCATGCCCACGGCGATCCCGGAGGTGCCGTTCAAGAGCAGCATGGGCAGAAGGGAGGGGAAGATCGCCGGCTCGACCAGCGAGCCGTCGTAGTTGGGGACGAAGTCGACCGTGCCCTTGTCCAGATCAGCCAGCATTTCGTTGGCGATCCGCTGCAGGCGGACCTCGGTGTAGCGCATGGCGGCCGGGGGGTCGCCGTCCAGGGAACCGAAATTGCCCTGGCCGTCGACCAACGGATAGCGCAGGGAGAAGTCCTGGGCCATGCGCACCACGGTGTCGTAGACGGCGGCGTCGCCGTGAGGATGGTACTTGCCGATCACGTCGCCTACGATACGCGCCGACTTCTTGTAGGGCTGGTTGTAATGAGACCCGGTCTGGTGCATGGAGTACAGCGTGCGCCGGTGCACGGGCTTCAGACCGTCACGGATATCGGGAATGGCGCGGCCGATGATGACGCTCATGGAGTAGTCGAGGTACGAGGTTTTCATCTCGCTCTCGATGGCGACCTCCTCGATCGCCGGCCGCGGCTCTTTCTCCTTGCCTTTTTCCATTCTGCTTCCTCTAGATGTCGAGATTCCTGACGTCCAGGGCGTTCTGAATGATGAAATCCTTGCGCTTGGCCGAATCGTTGCCCATCAGGGTGTCGAAGATCTCCTCGCACTCGCCGAAATCGTTCACCCCGACCTGGAGCAGGGTGCGCTTTTCCGGGTCCATGGTGGTCTCCCAAAGCTGATCGGGATTCATCTCGCCGAGGCCCTTGTAGCGCTGGATCGACAGGCCTTTCTTCAAGCGGTCGAACAAAATCCCGACCAGTTCCTTGCGGTTTTCGACGACGAACCTCTCCTTGCCGATCTCGACGAAATAGGGGGAGGCGGGGAACTCCGCCAGCTTGTCGTACACCTCGTTGATGTCGGCGAACTCCGGACCGGTCAAGAAACTGTGGTCGATCACTTTGTGGGCGCTCACGCCGTTCAGCTCGAACTCGATGTCCAGGATATGGGTGGTGTACTCCTTGTCGAAACGGATCTCCAGGTTGCGGCAGACCGGGTCCGTCCGCAATTGCCGGGAGATCTCTTTCACCTTGTTCTTGTCGCGGAGATCGTTTTCGCTGTCGATGGTCTCGACCAGCTTCTTCGTCAGCGGGCGGGGCATGCCGCGCTTCTCGAGGTTGCCCATCAAGAGGTTCTTCTTGTGAACCAGCTTGATGAACTTGACCAGTTTATGGCCCTTCAGGAGCTCACCGGCGAAGTTCTTCTTGAAAAAAATCACCTCGTCCCCTATTTTGGCGAACAAGTGGTTCTCCAGCTCCTTTTCGTTCTTCAGGTAGACCTTGGCCTGCCCCTTCTTGATCAGGTACAGAGGCGGCTGGGCCAGGTACAGGAATCCCTTCTCGACCAGCGACTGCATCTGGCGGAAGAAAAAGGTCATGATCAGGGTGCGGATGTGCGAGCCATCGACATCGGCGTCGGTCATGACCACGATCTTGTGGTAGCGAAGCTTCTCGATGTTGTACATGTCTTTGCCGATGCCCACGCCCAGGGCGGCAATGATCTTTTTGATCTCTTCGTTCTCCAGCATCTTCGCCGTCGAGGCCTTTTCCACGTTGAGGATCTTGCCTTTCAACGGCAGCACGGCCTGGAAGCGGCGGTCGCGGCCCTGTTTGGCCGAACCGCCCGCAGAGTCCCCCTCCACGATGTACAGCTCGCTGTCCTCGGGATTCCGCGATTGGCAATCGGCCAACTTGCCCGGGAGGGTCGTGTTCTCCAGCAGGTTGGACTTGCGCACCAGGTCCTTGGCCTTCTTGGAAGCCTCGCGGGCCTTGGCGGCCAGCAAGACCTTGTTGATGATCGCCCGGGCGACGGTGAGGTTCTCGTCGAAAAAGTCGCTTAGCTTTTTGTTGACGAAGGACTCCACGATGCCCTTGACGTCCGAATTCCCCAGCTTGGCCTTGGTCTGTCCCTCGAACTGCGGATCCTTGATGCGGATGGAGACGACCGCCGTCAGGCCTTCGCGGACGTCGTCGCCGGAGAATACGTCCTTGAAATCCTTGGTCAGGCTGTTGGCTTGGGCGAAATTGTTGATCGTGCGGGTGATGCCCGATTTGAATCCCGACAGGTGGGTGCCGCCTTCGACGGTATTGATGTTGTTGACGAAGGAGAGCAGGGTCTCGTTGTACGACTCGACGTACTGGAAGGCGATGTCGATCTCGATGTCGTCCTTCTTGGTGGAGAGGAAGATCGGGGAGGTGTGGATCCGCGTTTTCGATCCCACCAGATATTTGACGAACTCGATGAGGCCGCCCTTGAAAAAGAAGACCTCTTTCTTGTCGACCCGCTCATCATTGAGGACGATCGTCAAACCCTTGTTCAGGAAGGCGAGTTCCTTCAGCCGCCGCGATAGGACGCTGTAGTTGAACTCGATCGTCTCGAAGATCTCCTCGTCGGGCCAGAAGGTGATCTTGGTGCCCCGGCGCGCCGATTTTCCCATGCGCTTCAGTTCCGAGGTCGGCTTGCCGAAGGCGTACTTCTGCGAATAGATGTTGCCGCCCCTCTTGATCTCCAGCTCCAATTTCGAGGACAAGGCGTTTACGACTGAGACGCCGACGCCGTGCAGGCCTCCCGAGACCTTGTAGCTCTCCTTGTCGAACTTGCCGCCGGCGTGCAGCGTGGTCATCACTACCTCGGCCGCCGTCCGGCCCTCCTCCTTGTGCAGGTCCACCGGGATGCCGCGGCCGTTGTCGTTCACGGTGACCGAGTTGTCAAAGTGGATGGTCACCTCGATCTTGTCGCAGAAACCGCCCATGGCCTCGTCGATCGAGTTGTCCACCACCTCGTACACCAGGTGATGCAGGCCCGATGGGCCGGTGCTGCCCACGTACATCGCGGGCCGGACGCGCACGGCCTCCAGCCCCTCGAGAACCTTTATGTTTTCTGCCGTGTACGACTTGTCGTCAAAACTGGCATTGGTCTTGTCCACCGTTACGACTCCTTTTTCAGCTCGAACAGCCGCCCGAAGCGCTCGTTGCGGGCCACCGACGTGGCGATGACCTGCACGTCCGGGAAGTGGTCCAGAAGGTATTGCACGTTCTCCTCGTCCATGGCCGCGTCGTAGTCGTCGATCAGGAAAACGGGATACTCGTCACGAGCCAGGCGGAACAACTCGATGAAGGCCATGTAGACCAGGAGCAGGTATTTCTTTTTCTCCCCCGTCGAGAAGAGCGGCAGCCTCCTGCCAAAGACCAGGACCTCGAAGCGATCCCTCTGGGGACCGATCAAGCAGCGCCGGCTTTTGCCCTCCGCCGTGCGCATCCGCTCCAGGTCGCGGAGCAGGGAATCTCTGGTCGTTGGCAGCGGCGTGAGCAGGGCCGGAAAATAGTTGATCCGCGCCTCGCCATTGAACAGAGCATCCAGCGATTCGTTTAGGCGCCGGATGAAATCCGCCCGCTGCCCGACAATTCGGCACCCCGTTTCGGCCAAGAGCGAATCCCAACTGGAAATCTGCGTATGATTGATTTTGTTGCCCAAGTTCTTCAGCAGGGTATTCTTCTGCTTTAAGATCGTATTATAGCGTAAAAGGTCGTTCAAGTAAAGGGGAAACAGCCCATAGATGAAGCGGTCGACCATTTTTCGGAAGTAGGGGACATGGTCGATGTGGTGATTGTAGGAGAATGAAGAGAAGAACAACGGGAACAGGTGGCGCCCAACCTCCGGCAGCGGCACCTTTTCGCCGTTCAGCTTCAGGCAAAAGCCCTTTTCCTGCAGGGCGGAAATGACGTTTTCTCCTGAAATATTGAGCACTTCCGCGCTTAAAAAGAATCCACTGGCGTTGAAGTTGATCAGTTCCCTCCTGTTGGCCGAAAGAAAGGATCTGCCGAATCCGAGAAGAAAAAGCGCCTCGATGATCGATGTCTTGCCGCTGCCGTTGGCGCCGTGGATCAGGTTTTTCTGGGCGGCAAAGCGGATGGAGAAACGACGGAGGTTGCGAAAACCGTTAATCTCTAAACTTTTTACTACCAAGCAAGGATCAGATGTTCAGCGGCATGACGATGTAGATGAAGTGGCTCTCGTTGTCATCGAGTGGCTTGAAGAGAAAAGAGCTTTCGCTGTCGTTCAGGCCGACGGCGATCTTCTCGGAATTGATGTGGGTAAGGAAATCGAGAACAAAGTTGCCGTTGAACCCGACCTGGACGGCCTTGCCGCCATACTCGATGGGCATCTCGTCATAGCCTTCCCCTTTCTCGGGCGTCGTCCTCTCCAGGACCAGCTTGTTCTTGGAAAACTTGAACACGACGCCGTTGTTGCGGGTCTTGAATATCAGGATGCGCCGCAGGGTCTGCAGCAACTCGTCGGCCTTCATGACGGCGGTCTGCTCGGTTTTCTCGGGGATGACGCTTTTGTAGTTGGGGAACTTCTGGTCGACGATCCGCGAGCACAAAATACGGTTCTTGTGCTTGAAGAAAAGGTTGTTGTTGTCGAAGGCGAATCCGATCTCCCCTGCGCTGCCGATCTTCATGATCTCCATGAGGGTCTTGCGGGAGAGGATATATTCCAACGGATCGGACACCGCGGCGTCGGCTTGGATGAAGGAATACGACAGGCGATGGCCGTCGGTTGCGGCCATCTCCAGCTTGCCCTTCGATATGGTCATCAGAGCCCCGCCCAGATTGAATTTCAATTCCGGTGAGATCACGTAATAGCAGTTGTTGATCAAGACCTGGAAATCGGCCAAGGAGAGGGTCAAGGCACTGGCCATGTCATTGCTGGGCAGCTCGGGATAATCAGACGACTGCATGCCCATCATCTTGTACTTGCTCGTCTTCTTTTCGTTGGTGATCACGACCTGCAGGTCGTTGTCCTCGGATATCTCAATAATGCCTTCCGGCATCTTGGAAATGAGGTCATACAGGTCCTTGCCGTTGACGGTAACCGAACCGGGATTCTTGATCTCCACCTGGATGCTCGCGGTCAGACCGATCTCCAGATCGGTGGCCACCATTTCCAGAACCCCGCCATCCAGCGCCGAAATCTTTATATTCTGCAGGATCTCCATGATGGCTTTTTTCTCGAATATCCCCTGGAACAACCGCAGCTCATTTTCCAATTTCGCCTTTTCCACAAAAATTTTCATCTTCGACCTGCCTTTATCTTATTTTACTAAAGTCAAATCATAATAAAAATAACTAAAAGAAGCAACAGCAAAAAGTGGAAATTCGCAATTCAGCGCCATGGGCAAGACATTTCTTCTTTTTGTTTGTTGTTGAAAAAAAGCAGTTCACTGTGAAAAACGTCAATCGGTGAAAAATTCAACATAGGAATTCACTTTTCTGGAAAATTCGTTATCGATTTGCAGCATTTTTTCGATCTTGTTGACCGAATGAAGCACGGTGGTATGGTGCTTGCCGCTGAACGCCAAACCGATTTCGACCAGGGGGGAGCGCGTCAACTTTTTGGCCAGGTACATGGCGACCTGCCGTGGAAGGGCGATCTTGGGTGAGTTGTTTTTTGATTTCAGGTCCTCGATGCGGATATCGAATTTTTCCGAGACAAATTCCTGAATGGTGTCGATGGTGATGGTCTTTTTCTCGATATTGATATAAGGTCTCAGGGCCTCCTTGGCGAACGGCAGGGTGATTGTGGTGGATTGGAGGTCGGCGTGTTTCAGGTCGGCGTAGCCCATGAGCCGGTTCAGTGCTCCCTCCAGTTTTCGGATGTTGTCCTTGATGGAATTGGCCAGGAATTCGATGACCTCGTTGGGAATGGTGAAATCGTTGTGGAAAGTGTTCTTTCTTTCGGAGATCTTTTTTTGCAGGATGGCAATGCGCGCTTCGAGGTCGTAGGGGAAAATATCAACGATGGCTCCCATTTCAAACCTGGACTTGATCCGCTTTTCCAGATCGGGCATGTTGTCGGGATGCTTGTCCGAACAGATGACGATCTGCTTTTCCTGCTGAATCAGGTTGTTGAAAATATAATAGAATTGTTCACTGGTGCCCCCCCACTTGGTGATATACTGGATATCATCGATCAGTAGAACGTCGACCGACGTGTATTTCTTGGTGAAGTCCTGACGCTTGTTCAAGCGGGTGTACTCCACGTATTCGTTCATGAAATCGCTGGTGGTCAAGTAGACGACGTTCGTCTTCTTGTTGTTTTCGATGATCCGGTTGCCGATCGCCTGCATCAGGTGGGTTTTTCCCAGGCCGACGTCGCTATATATGTAGAGCGGATTGTATGATTTCCCGGGGAACTCGGAAACGGAATGGGCGAACGAATAGGCGATGCGGTTGGAATCGCTCTGGACAAGCGACTCAAAAGTATACCTTTTCTGCAGGCGGGTGTCGTGATAGAAACTCTCCTCTGCGGGTTCCCTCATCTCCGTCGTGAGGTCATCTTCCCCCAAGGGGACGATCTTGGTGATGAAATCGAACTGTTTTCTTGTGTAGCTGTTGATTTCTTCCAGCAGATTCTGCTTTATCCATCTCAGGTTTTTCTGGTCGGGGGATCCAAGAAACAGCGTTTTATCCACCGAACCGATGTATTTCAAAGGCTCAATCCACTTTTTTCGGGTCGGCTCGTCCAGGACGTTCTTTAGGTAGTTTTTCAATTTTTCCAGGTTGTCCATCATAGCATCCTTTTCCACAAATTTTTTAACAAATGTGGAAAAAACCTTTTCTATCTCTTTTTTAATTGACTGTTCCATACTAGAAGAAAAAGAGATGACTGTCAACCCTTGACAAAAAAAATGCCATTGATTATACCTGGGGCATGAAAGAGAAAGCCATGCTGAGCAATATGCAGAGAAAATTAATGGACTTGCAGGTAGAATTCATCGATCTCAAGACCCTCGACTTGAAGGGGAAGCTGCATTCGCTGATGCTGCCCAGCAGCATGCTGGATGAAAAACTCTACTCCTGCGGGGTGGGCTTCGATGCCTCATCTTACGGCTTCGCCAAGCCGGAAAAGAGCGACATGGTCCTGATCCCCGATCTGGAGACCATGGCCATCGATCCATTCCGGGAAAGGAAGACGGCAATCTTCATGGCCAACATCCACCTGACCGACCCGGCCCGCACCCGTTTCTCCGAGGATCCGCGCTTTATCGCCTTCAAGGCCGAAACGGCGCTTTCCAGCTCTAAAATCGGGTCCCGGGCGCTTTTCGGGCCCGAGTTCGAGTTTTTTATCTTCAAGGAGGCGGACTACGGCGTATTCGAGGACGGCAACTTTTATTTCCTGAAAAAAGACAGCGAAGCGAAAAGCAATCAGTACCATGCCGGCTCCCCCGACGACGAACACATCGATTTCAAGAACGAGGCGGCCTCCATGATGCAAAGGCTGGGCATCGAGATCAAGTACCACCACCATGAAGTCGCCATGAACCAGCACGAGATTGAGACGCGCTTCAATCCCCTCTTGCAGACCGCGGATCAGGCGGTTCTCATCAAGTACGTCCTGTTCAATCTGGCCAAAAAACACAATTTGTTCGTCACCTTCATGCCCAAGCCATTCTTCGGCAAGGCCGGCAATGGCTGGCACGTTCACCAGTTCATCGTAGGCCGGGGCGGGAACGCCTTTTTCAAGAAGGGGAACTATGGGAACCTTTCCGATATCGGCCTGCACTATTTATCCGGGCTGCTCTTCCACTCGGGATCATTGAGCGCCTTCGCCAATGCCTCGACCAATTCATACAAAAGGCTGGTGCGGGGATTCGAGGCCCCGGTTTCGGCGATCTTTGCTACCTCGAACCGCAACGCGGCCATCCGCATTCCCTCCTATGTCGAAGAGAACGAGACGCGCCTCGAGTATCGGCCGGGCGACGCAACGGCGAATCCATACCTTTTTCTTTCGGCCATGCTACTGTCGGGAATCGACGGCGTCTTCAAGAACATGTCGCCGGAAAAATTCAATTTCGGACCTTTCGACGGCGGCGTCCCCGACACCAAGGTATTCAAGAACAAGATCAAGATGCTGCCCGCCGATCTATCCGAGGCACTGGACTGCCTGGAGAAGGACCATGAGTACTTGCTGTATCAGAATGTCTTCGACGAAACGCTGGTTCGGCAGTGGCTGAAGATCAAGAGAGCCGAGATCGAGGAGATCTCCGGAATCCCCCATCCCAAAGAGTTCGAACTGTATTTCAACTTTTGACCTCTTTCAAGACACTGGGGAAGAAAATCTTGGCGGTCGTCGTCATCCTGGTGGTTTTTTTTTCTCCCTTCCTGCTGCTCATCGATCTGGAACGGTTCATCCCCCTGGTGCTGACCGTCTGGCTCCTTTCCGCCGTCTATTTCGTATTCATCCGGAACCGTTCTTAGCCATCGAAGCTGTGGACGGATGTTTCACGTGAAACAGGACGGGAGCGATGGGCTCCAGGGGGAGGTGCGGTGAAGGAGATCGGGCTTTTCCTCGACATGTTGCTGGCTTACAACAAAAAGGTCAACCTCGTCTCCCGCAGATCGACGAAGGAATCACTGGCGGCCCTGGTTGGCGAAAGCCTGCTGTTGAAGGAACACATTGCCGAACCGCTGGTGATCGATGCCGGCAGCGGCGGGGGGCTGCTCGGCATTCCGCTGGCCCTGGCCCTTCCCGGCAAGGAATTCGTCCTGGTAGAGACGATCGGCAAGAAGGCGGTCTTTCTGGGCCAGGCAGTCGCGGGGCTGGCCCTGGCCAACGCCTCCGTATGGCCGGGCTCCATGCGGGAGTTCGTGCGGCATCGCCGTCAACGGGAATGTACCGTCGTTTCCAGGGGATTTCCGGACCCACGGGAACTGGCCGAACTGGTCCTGTGCCATAAGGTGCGACAGCTGCTGCTGATTTCGTCGGCCGCTAAAATTGATAAAATTCGCGGCGCAGTAGCAAATTTCCGGCAAAAACGCTATAATATTCCCCTCAGGGACAATTTGGTCCTCTTCGAGCTGGAGAATGTTTCACGTGAAACGCGAAGATAATGGGTGAAATCATTGCCGTTGCCAACCAGAAGGGGGGCGTGGGCAAGACCACGACCGCCGTCAACCTGTCGGCGGCGCTCGCTATCGCCGAGAAAAGGATTCTCCTGATCGATCTCGATCCGCAGGCCAACGCCACCACGGGGCTGGGTATCGACAAGAACACCCAGCGCAAGGACATCTATGCCGTTTTGACCGGAGGCGCTGGGATCCGCGAGGCCATCATCGGGACGGAGCTGAAGTACTTAAGCCTGATCCCATCCATGCGCAACCTGGCCCGTTTTGAGTTGGAATCGGTATCCGAGGACGACAATCACCTCTATCTGAAGAACGTTTTGCATGAATTGAGCGATGAGTACGCCTACATCGTGATGGACCTGCCGCCCTCCTTGGGCTTGCTGACGATCAACGCCCTGACCGCCGCCAATCACGTTCTGATCCCCATCCAGGCAGAGTATTACGCCCTGGAAGGGTTGTCGGACCTGATGAACACCATCAACCGCATCAAGGAGAACTTCAATCCCGGCCTGGGCATCAAGGGGGTCCTGCTGACCATGGTGGACGAGAGGACCAATCTTTCCAAGCAGGTCGAGGACGAACTGCGGAATTACTTCAAATCCAAGGTGTACGACACCGTGATCGCCCGCAACGTCCGCTTGTCGGAGGCGCCCAGTTTCGGCAAACCCATCCAGCTTTACGATATCCGGTCGGCGGGTGCCCGGGCCTACATGTCTTTGGCCAAGGAGATGATGCGAAAATGAAACGGAAAGTCCTGGGGAAAGGGATCGCGGCCATCATTGCCAACGAGCCGACCGGGAGGAACAAGCTGATCGACATCGATGTGGACAGCATCCGGCCCAATCCCTACCAGCCGCGCAAGGTTTTCCAGAAAAATGCCCTGACGCAGCTGGCCGATTCCATGAAGAAGGAAGGAATCATCCAGCCGATCGTGGTCTACAAGAAGGACGAGTGCTACTTTCTGGTCGTCGGTGAACGGAGGTGGCGCGCCGCCCAGTTGCTGAAATGGGATAAAATACCCGCGCTGGTCAAGGAATTTTCCGACAACGAGGTCATGGCCAAGGCCCTGGTCGAGAACATCCAGAGGGAGGAACTGAACGCCATCGAGATCGCCGAAGGCATCGAGGCCCTGATCTCCCAAAGCGGCCAAGGACAGCAGCAGGTTGCCGACAGACTTGGTATGAATCGCTCGACCCTCGCCAACTTCCTGCGGCTGTTGAAGTTGCCGGGTCAGGTCAAGGTGGCCGTCATCCAGGGCAAAATCGACCAAGGCCATGCCCGAGCCCTGCTGGCCCTGCGAAGCGAACAGGACATACTGACAGCCGCAAGCCGGATCATCCACAAGGAGCTTTCGGTACGGCAAGCCGAGAACCTGGTCAGGAAGTTCTACGATACACGCCGGAGGGAAACGGGCGGCCTCGACCCCGATATCGTTAAAATGGAGAACAAGCTGACCCATTGCCTGGCGACAAAGGTCAAGCTGCATTATACGCGGGACGGCAAGGGAAAGCTGGAGGTCTTCTTTGGTTCTCTGGCCGAATTCGAAAGGCTGTACGCCATCTTGAGCAAGGAGAAGTGACATGAACAAGATCGAGACGGGGACGAAGATCAGCGGCTTCATAGACAAGGAGACCGAGTTCATCGGTGACATCAAGTTCAAGGAGAATTTCAGGATCGACGGGATTTTCAAGGGCAAGATCATCTCCGGCGGAGGCTTGATCATCGGTGAGACCGGCGAGGTCGAGGCGGACATCGAGGTCGTCAGTATTGCCGTCAACGGCCGGGTCAAGGGATCGCTCAAGGCCAAGGAAAAGATCGAGATTTTCTCCAAGGGGCGAATCATCGGATCGCTGGCCGCCCCCAAGCTCCTCATCGAAGACGGCGCCTTCTTTCAAGGCTCCTGCCAGATGGAGATGAAGTCATTGGAAAGCAAGAACCGGGAAAGCGAGATCAAAACGGTGAAATGAACATAGCGGCCGTCATCCCCGCCCGCTATCAATCGACCCGTTTCCCCGGCAAGCCGCTGGCACGTATCCTGGGCAAATCGATGATTCAACGGGTGCACGAGCAGGCAATCACGGCGGGGTGTTTTGCCGATATCATCGTGGCTACCGACGACCACCGCATCCGCGACGAGGTGCTCGCCTTTGGTGGGCACGTCGAGATGACCGACAAAAATATTGAATCCGGGACAGAACGCATCTGGGCCGTAGTCGAGAAAACGGCCTTTGCCGCGGCCGTCAACATCCAGGGTGATGAACCCCTGATTGGCGAAGGGCTTCTTCGCGACATTTGCCGCGCCCTGCAGGACCAATCCCTGGTCAGTGCCGCCCGCTTGAACGACGCCTACAACGATTTCATCTCGGCCAACGTCGTCAAGGTCGTTCTTGACGGCCGGCGCCAGGCCCTGTATTTTTCCAGGGCGCCGATCCCCTTCTGTGAGCGGGGGCGTTTTGCCGGCTTTTTCCAGCATATCGGCGTCTACGGATACTCCAGGGACATGCTGCAACTGTTTTCCCGCTCCCCGCGCTGCCACTTGGAACAGGTTGAAAAACTGGAGCAGCTGCGTTTCCTGACGCTGGGTGCCGCGTTCCATATCGTCGAGAGCGATTATGTTTCTCAGGGCGTGGATGTGCCCGAGGACATCGAGAAGATCGAGAAGATACTGAGAGGCAGCCATGGCTAAGACGCGCTATATTTTCGTCACGGGCGGGGTTCTCTCCTCGCTGGGCAAGGGGATCGCCGCCGCCTCCATCGGCAACATCCTCGAATCCTACGGTTTTCACATCCGTTTCCTCAAGCTGGACCCATACTTGAACGTTGATCCCGGAACCATGAGCCCGTTCCAGCACGGCGAGGTCTTTGTCACCGACGACGGGGCGGAAACCGACCTGGACCTCGGGCATTACGAGAGATTCACCACCACGCTGGCTTCGCAAAAAAGCAATTGGACGGCCGGCCGCATCTACGAGAAGGTGATCCAGAAGGAGAGGCGGGGCGACTATCTGGGCAAAACCGTCCAGGTGATTCCCCACGTGACCGACGAGATCAAGGCCGCGGTTTTCGAGGTCGGGAAAAACGCCGACGCGGTGCTGGTCGAGATCGGCGGGACCGTCGGCGATATCGAGAGCCTGCCTTTCCTGGAGGCCATACGCCAGATCGGTCTGGAAACGGATGAGGAGCAGGTTCTTTATATCCATCTGACCCTGGTGCCTTTCGTCAAGACCGCCGGCGAGCTGAAGACCAAACCCACCCAGCACAGCGTGAAGGCCCTGCAGGAGATCGGCATCCAACCCGACATTCTCCTGTGCCGCACCGAGACGCCGCTGCCGGCCGAGATCAAGAAGAAGATCGCGCTGTTCGCCAACCTCAGGGAGGAAGCGGTAGTCAGCGCCGTGGACGTCGACATGATCTACGAGATCCCCCTGATCTACAAAAAGGAAGGACTGGGAGCGATCATCCTGAAGAAGCTGAAGCTCAGGGGCCGAAAAGACGATTCGCAGGCCTGGGGAAATTGGATCCGGCGGGCGAAGGGGCTGTCCGCGGAAGTGCGCATCGCCATCATCGGCAAGTACGTCCGGCACTCGGACGCCTACAAGAGCTTGTACGAGGCCTTGTTCCATGCCGGAGTGGCCAACCGCGTCCGGGTGATCCTGGAGCGCATCGATTCGGATTCCCTGGCCGGCGGCGACCTCAGCGGTCAATTCCGGGGCGTGCACGCCATCTTGGTTCCCGGAGGCTTCGGTATCCGTGGGATCGAGGGGATGATCCGTGCCGCCGAGTTCGCCCGCGTGCATGGCATTCCCTACTTCGGAATCTGCCTGGGCATGCAGGTTTGCACGATCGAGTTTGCCCGCAACGTGCTGGGCCTTCGCGATGCCCATTCGGCCGAATTCGATCCTCACAGCAGCCAGCGGGTCTTTCTGAAGCTGCACGAGCTGAAGAACGTCGACACCCTGGGACACAACATGCGCCTGGGCGCCTACTCCTGCATTTTAAAGAAGAACTCCCTGGCCTTCAGGGTATACCAGGAGGAAAAGATCTCTGAGCGCCACCGCCACCGCTTCGAGTTCAATCCCGAGTTCGAGTACATGCTTGAGAACAAGGGCATGCGCGTCAGCGGTAAAAACCCGGAACGGAACCTGGTCGAGATCGTCGAGTTGGCGGACCATCCCTGGTTTCTGGGATGCCAGTTCCACCCTGAATTCAAGTCCCGCCCCCTGCAGCCGCATCCCTTGTTCGTCTCTTTCGTCGGCTGCGCCAAGCGCGGTCGGGCCTGAGACCGCCGCCGTTTCCCCCTAGGGGACCTTGACGAATTCGTAGAACACGCTTTTTACCATGGCGGTCACATTGAGCAGTAGAGCTTCCCGCGGTCCCATGATGGCCGGGGCGGAGTATTCCTCATCCAGAAGATCCTCGGCGATCGAGGCGAGATCGTCAGTCCGTTTCAGTGCGCAGACGATTTTTTCCTTCAATTTCCCCGTTTCGGCCAGCGATGCCTCCAGGAACTCCCGGACCGCCCTCTCCCCACGGACCACGCTGTTGTGCGGCAGCGCCAGCACGGCGGCGTTGAGGGTCATGAGCTTCTTCAACGACGCCTCGTATTGCATGTAGCTGGAGAGGAAAAGGGGCTTGATCCTGCCGTTACGCTCCATGACCCCGGCGGCATCCCCGGGAAAGAGGATATTTTCGGGCTTCAGCAGAAAGGAGAGGGAACAGCGCGTATGGCCCGGCGTTTCCAGCACTTCCAATTCCTGGCTCGAGGACAGGGGCAGCACGTCATTTTCCATGACCGCGCGCACGTTGTGCGGCTTGGAGAAGACCAAGCCCGAGCGGTCTTGCAGCATTTCCTTGAATTTCTGGTTCAGGCCGTCGATGAAGGCGATGGCCTTATCGCTGGCCAGTATCTCCTTGGTCCTTTGCGAGGCGACGATCTCGAAGCCGTACTTCTCCTGCAGGTGAGAGCAGGCGCCGGTGTGGTCGTAGTGGGAGTGGGTGAGCAGGACCTGGTCGATTTTTTCTCCTCCCAGGAACCGTTCCAGTTCATCCTCGATCTCCCGGGCCCTGGCCAGGATGCTGCAGTCGATCAAAAGGTTGCGGTCGCCGCGGATAACGTACAGGGGAAACATCGGGTCGCGGATCACGAACACGTTCCCCTGCAGGGGGGAGATTCCCCTTCGCCTCACCATGAATTCCAGCGATACAGCTCTGTGATTGGTCTGCGCGGACGCGCTCCGGGAAGGCGATGGGGATGCCCGAGGCTCATCAGCTCCACGATCCGCACCGGATCGGGGACCTGTAGAACCTCCTTGGCCTTGCCCTCGTCAAAGGAGCCGATCCAGCACGTGCCGAGTCCCTCGCGGACCGCCTGCAGGGCGATATGGTCCAGCACGATCGCCAGGTCGATCGGGTAGGCCGGCTGGCCGCAGCGCATGACATATTCCGGATTCAGGGCGCAGGCGGCCAGGATGATCGCCGCCTGCTTCAAGAATGGCTGGTGGGGAGAGGCCTCGTCGGCCAGCCTGTCCCTTATCCGGGGATCAGCGACGATGATGATGCGCCAGTCCTGCTGGTTGCGGGCGGTGGGCGCTAGGCGTCCCGCCTCGAGAATACTGTCCAGGCATTCCTGGGCGACGGGGGCTTCGCTATACTCCCGGACCGAGCGCCGGCGCGCGATCTCGTCGATGATCCTCATAGTCGGATAACGCCCCCAAGGATGAAACCGAGCGATTCCATTTTGACCGCGGCCTGCGTATCGGCCAGGAAGCTGCCCAGCCAACGGTTGTAGCGGAACTCGGCGAGCAAAGCCCAGCGGCCGAGCGGCAGTTCGTAGCCGAGAACGGCATTGTAGCCAAACATGAATTTCTTTGTATTATCGGACAAGTCGAAGTTTTCTCCCTGCCCGGGCAGCTCCAGGCGATGGGAAATGACGAATACGCACTCCGGGCCCAGGGCGGCATAGGGCGAGGCGTTTTCCTTCAACCGGTATTTGAAGAAAAGAGGAACGGCGATGGAGCGGATGACGTAGATCCCGTCCACCGGATTGTCCGGCGAGTACTGAAGGGTGGTCTTGACCCCCTGGTCTTTGTACATGGCGTTGATTTCCAGCTTTATTTTCGCGTTCAGATCGGTGGCGCAGCCGATGCCGGCGCTCATTCCCTGCCTGGCGCGGGTGTCCAGTGCATTCCCGGCACTGGGAAATTGATACTTGCTCGAATTCATGCCGAGCAGGGCCTTGATTTCAACGGCGGAACTTGTCTGCAACAGGAAGCCAAGGAGCAAGAGGAACAACGCTGCTTTTTTCATCGGTTTTGAGGATAGCATAATCGCGTTCTCCTTTCAATGCGGGCGGGGTTGCCTTCACGTTTTCCCCGCGTCCGCGCCGGGATTGACAGCGGATCGTCCATGAAGTAAAATTGCCCTAGAGGCCTGATTCAAGGGAAGAGGTACGCCCCACAGCCCCCGCTGCCGTGACCGGACCTGGAACCAGGAAGCATCTCTGAAAGCTTCAGCCACTGCCCCCGGGCGGGAAGGCTTTTTAGAGATTCCGGGAGTCGGAAGACCTATCAGGCATCGACCGGATTCCAAATATCTGCGGAGGGCAGATAGGGAAAATGTCGAGAAATTCATCCGCGGGCAACGAGCGCTGCTGCGAGACCGCGGCCAGGCTCGCCTTCGGTGATGGAGGATCGAGGATGAGCCAGGGTCGTTGGGGAGCGGGTATCAAAGCCGTTCTGCCCCTGGTCCTGTTTCTTTCCCCTTTTCTCGGTCTTTGCCAACGGGTCGTTTCCCTGGCGCCGGGAGTGACGGAGATCGTCTTTGCCCTGGGGCGCGGTGATTCCCTGGTCGGGATCACTACGTACTGCGACTACCCGCCGGAGGTGAAGCGCCTGGCCCGCGTCGGCGGATTTCTGGACATCAACCTGGAAGCGCTCGTGGCCCTCGCACCCGATATCGTGATCGCCTATCCCGAGCATGAAGAAAAAATTGTGCGCCTGAAGGGACGGATCAAGACCGTAATCGTCCGCCATGGCCGGCTGCGCGATCTGCTCGACTCGATTCTGAGGATCGGCCGCGTCCTGGATCGCCGCTCCGAGGCCGAAACACTGGTCTCCTCCATCGAGAGAACCCTCTGCCGCCTGGCCTCGCAAGCGCAAGGGAAAAGGAAGCTCCCCGTCCTCTTCATCGCCGGGCGGAACGCGGGGGAATTGAAAAACATGTTCGTCGTTGGGAAGAACGATTTCCTCAGCGAAATCCTGGAGATCTGCGGCGGGAAGAACGCCTACGGCGGCGCCATCGACTATCCCAGCATGTCGCTGGAATCGGTGATTTCCCTTCAGCCGGAGTTCATTTTCGAGCTTTCCTCCCATTTCGAGGGCCTCGACGACCGGAGGATATTCGACCTGTGGCGTCCCTACGTCATGGTGCCGGCCGTTGCCAAGAAGCAGGTGCGGATCATAAGGGACTCATTTTGGCTGAGGCCCGGGCCGCGGGTCGGGCGCATCGCCGAGGAGCTGGCCCGGATGCTGGCCGCCGCCGGCTCGCCTGGAGGCTGAGCCATGGGCGGCAGCTTGATTCGCGTCGCGGGCCTGCGCTATGTAGCCGGCGGACGGGTGATCCTTGACGGGCTTGACCTGGCGATTGAAAAAAATGATTTCCTGCTGATCATCGGCCAGAACGGAGCCGGCAAATCCTCCCTGCTGCGAATTCTGTCCGGCATCCTCCCGGTTTCCCAGGGAGAGGTTCTGGTCGAGGGCAAAAGCATCGCCCATTATTCAAGGAGGGAGCTGGCAAAGCGGATCTCCTACCTGCCCCAATCTGACGAATTCACCCTGCCGATCCTGGTCAAGGACATCCTGCTGGCCGGCCGCTATCCGTATCGTTCGCTGTTCGGGAAGCTCGGCCGGCACGATCTGGACCTGCTCGAGGAAGGCGTGGAACGCTTCCGACTGGGCTCCCTGCTGACGCGGAACATGCAGACTCTGAGCGGGGGAGAAAGAAAGAAGGTGCTGCTGGCCACCTCGTTCATCCAGGATGTTCCCGTGATCCTCCTGGATGAGCCGGTGAATTTCCTGGATCCCGGCAGCGCCGTGCAATTGCTACAGATGCTGAGGGAGCTCCACGAAAACGGCAGGACGATCCTGCTGGTTTCCCACGAGATTGAGCGCTTCTTCTCCGCGTCGACCAAGATCCTGGCCTTGAAAGGCGGAAAAAATCGGTACTTCGGCACAAAGGTATTCTCCCCCAGCCTCTTGCAGGATGTTTTCCAAGTTAATTTCGAGCGCCTGAGACGGGGGGATAAGGAAATCATCTACCTGAATGAGTAGAAAACTACTTATTCTCTGCCTCGTCGCCGCTTTCCTGCTGGTTCTCGTTCCCTTCCTGGGGATCATTCCCGTTGGGTGGGCCGACGTCCTCCGCGAATCCCCCGGGCATTTCATCTTCTGGAGCCTGCGCGTCCCCCGGACCCTCGTCGGCTTCATCGCCGGGGCCTCGCTGGCCCTGGCCGGATTGGTCTGTCAGAACGTTTTCAAGAACGATCTGGCGACTCCCGATCTGCTGGGAATCTCCTCGGGCGCCGCTGCCGGAACGGTGATCGCGCTGAAATTCAAGCTGCGCCTCGCTGTTCTGGGGATGAGCGGCCTGCATGTTTTTTCGTTTGCGGGAGCGCTCTCGGCCGTGCTGCTCATTTTTTTCATCGTCCGGGTCGTTAAAAACGTCTCGCTGTATACCTTCTTGATGTGCGGCATCGCCATCAACTTCTTCTTTTCTTCGGTCATCGTGTTCTTTCAGTATGTCTTCGATTACGCCGACACCTTTTCGCTGCTGCGCTGGATGATGGGCGGGATCGCCAATGCCGGATATAGGGAGGCCGCCCTGTTGCTCGTTTTGCTGCTGCTATTTCTCCTGTTCATCCTGTTTTTTGCAAGGGAGTTCCAGATGCTCTCGGCCGGAGACGAATTCGCCGCCGGCCGCGGCTTAAACGTGGGGCGCTTCCGGGCCTTTTCCTTTCTGGTGCTAGCCTTCTTCATCGGAGCCGTCGTCTCCGTTTGCGGCCCCATCGGTTTCATCGCCCTCGTCGTGCCCCACGTGTCGCGCTTGTGGGGGGGGAACCGCTTCCAGGCCACAGTGGCCATCACGTTCTTGCTGGGCGGTTGCCTGCTGGTTTCCGCCGACCTTCTGGCCCGCTCCCTGGTTCCCCCGCTGGACATCCCGGTCGGGATCGTCACCTCCATGTTCGGGGCGCCTTTCTTCCTGCTGCTTCTGCTGGCGCAACTGCGAAAGGCCGGCTGAACGGCTATTCTCTTTTAAGGCGCAGCTCCCTGAAGCCGACGATTAGCGACGGCGACGAAGCTTTCAGGACCTCGAAGGTCACGCGGCTCTCCTTTTCCAGGTTGGGCACCGAGGTTTCGAAAGGCCTCATTTCGTCCTTTTTCACGTCGCGGAAAAGCAGCTGGTCAACCATGCTGTCGTTGGCATAGACGCGAAGGATCAGGTACTCGGCCTCGGCGGGATAGGTGAGTCCGCCGTGGATCATCACCCGTTGCGCCCTCGTCGCCGTGAAGGAGTTGCCGATGACGATGGGACGGCCTTCCATGTCGGTGATCTTGCGGATGCCGACCTCGGCGCCGGGGACGATGACCTTGAATTCCCGGATATCGCTCTCGGCCACGACGCTCCCGCCGCTGTCCACGGCCCGCACCTTCCAATAGGTCCAGCGGTTGCGCTTCAGCGCTTTCCAGGTCTCGGCGTCGGGAGTGTAGCGGAAGCGCTCGGGGCAGTCGATCCAGTTCAGCTCCGGATCGTTGCTCAGCAGGGAGACCAGGGCTTCGCTGAAGGCGATCTGGTAATAGGAGCCCCCCGGGGCGCTTTTCCAGGAGAACTCGGCGGTCTCGTCCTCCTTGACGACCGCGCCCTCGCGCAGGGCCGAGATATCGATCGTATTCTCGAACGGCAGCACGTAATACCTCAGGGTAGGGAAGACGGCCGATTCGTCCACGGGGCGCGTCAGCTCGACGGTGACCGTGTGCATGCCGGGATCAAACATGGGCAGGCCGGGGACGCCGCGGGTGGCGATGGTCTTGACCTGGCCTTGGTACGTCGTCTCGTTGAAGAACTCGTAGGGCCGGCCGTCCACGATCCAGTATCCGGAGACGATCCCGGTGCCCCTCAGCTTCATGCGCAGCAGCGCCCGGATGTTCTTGGAGTTCTTCGGGACCACCTTGTAATACTTGCCGTTATCGAGGGAGAGCTCGGCGATCTCGAGGTTCACCTGGTCGCTGATGCCCAGGATCCGCACCGCGGCCTGGAAGGGTTTTTGGCTGGCCCCGTTCTCGTCGCGGGCCGTAACGGTGTAGTTCCCGGGGCGCGTGAAGGCATGGGTCGTCGTAGAGGGCCCCGAGACGGTCTTTCCGTCCCCGAAGTCCCAGAACACCTGCTGGCCGCGGAAATTGACGGCCACGAACGTCACGGGCTCGTCCACCCGGGCTTCAGCGGGGGAGACCTGCAGGGAGCGGTTTTCCGGGAGGACGGTAATCGCCTTGCTGGCCGGCATGATGTCCATCAGCCCGTGCTCCTTGGCCGTGATGGTGAATGTCCCCGAATTTTGGTAACGGTGGCTGACCATTGCCGAATAGGTCGTCTCCGGGGTGCCGTCGCCGAAGTTCCAGTCGATGGACGAGGAGGCGAAGCCGAGGGCCTGGAGGGCCACGGCCTGGTCGACTCGCGGCATCTCGGGAGAGTAGACGATGCCGCGGGTGAACGCCAGCGTCAGCGTGACCGGCGTGGTCGTGGTGTCGCCTCTCCAATCGTAGGCCTTGACGATGTAGTTGCCGGCCTTGGCGTAGGTGTGCGTGACCTGGTTTCCGACAATGGCGTAGACTGTCCCGTCGCCCATGTTCCAGGTGATGCTGGAAGGGGTGCGGAAGTTGTTCGCCGTGAACACGATGGGCTGGTTGAGGACGGGCTGGGCCGGCGCGGTGGTGATGGTCCGGTTTTCCAGGATGGTCACCGTGCGGTACTCGTCGCCCATTCCGGGGCAGCTCGGAGTCGCCGTGAAGTTATAGCGGTTCATGTGCACCTGGTAGGTGCCGGGATTTCTGTAGGCGTGGTAGCGCCAGTCCTGGTTGGCCGGCACCCCGGTAAGCACTTTTCCGTCTCCCCACTCCCAGCGGGCCGATGCCGGATCGGTGCAAGTGAGCCGGAAGCCCATGTTGTCCCCGACGTTGGCCGTGCCCGAGGAGGGATTGGTGAGAATTGCGGCGGGCAGGGACAGGGCCACAAAGAACAGGATCGAGACGCAGAAGAGGGCTTTTTTCATCGTGGGCTCCTTAAAAGGCGATGTCGGCCTGGAGCGAGAAGATGGCCGAATCGGTCTTGGTTTCGCCGTAGTTGGCTCCCTGGAAGAGGGACTTGAGGGAGAGAGAGGGGCGCACCTTCTCCTTGAACAATTTCGCCATGAAGAAATTCAGGTTCGCCCCGGCGCTCCAGCTGGAGCTGGTGCTGTATTCGCCCTCGTTGTTCATGTAGGAGGCGGAAACGGTCAGGGAGCAATACTCGGGGATGAATGTGACCTCGGAATTGAGGTAGATGTTGGCGACGGTCGACTTGCCGCCGTCGGCCAGGTTCTTGTTTTCCTGGAAGCTGAACGTCGGATTGAGGGTCATGAATTTTCCGAAGCGCAGGTTCAGCCCCAGCGAGGCGTTGAGGTTGGAGGAGAAATTGACCGAGCGGGTGTTGCCGAGCTGGAGATTGACGCCGGTGGAGCCGGCGATATAGCCCAGGGATCCGCTGTAGGTGTACGTGCTCATGTCGGAAGAGGAGGTCTGCAGGCCGGTCGACGAGTCATAGTCCAGGTTGTCGAGCGCGACCTCGGCCCCGAGACGGAAATGGCGGTCGATCCCCCAGTTGAACGAGGTCGAGGCCCGGCGCTGGTGCAGCGCATCCTGGAGAAGGCTGTGGATGTAGTTCTTCTTGTCCAGGTAGGAGGCGTTCCAGGAAAAGGCCTTGATGTTGAGTCCGAGGGTCGTGTTGAATCCCTTGCGGTCATTCTGCAGGAAGAGGTTGGCGATGGAGTTGAAATGGTCGCCGATATCCTCGTAGTCGGCGGTGAAGGAAACGATCCCCTGGTTGTACTTGAGCCCCGCCTTCCAGGCCGTGTCGCCTTCCTTTTCCAGCTCTTCTTCCAGCTGCGCCGCGCCGAACTGGCAGGAGGATACCTCGCCGGAAAGCTGCAGGCGGTTCCGAAGCAGGTTCACCTCTCCCCAGAGGGAGAAGATGTTTCCCTCGCGGTTGGGATTCTCGCTGCTGTACAGCGTTTTGCTGTCCAGATTGTCCTTGCCGGCCATGAACATGCCGCGGAGCTTGGCGGTGTTCTTCAGGTTGAACCCGAGCACGGTGCCGTATATGCCCGCCTTGGAGTCAGGAATGCCGTAGCCGTCGAAGCCGGTCTTCTGTTGGGAGTTGGTGTAAAAGGCGTTCACGTAGAGGTTTTGGTCGCTTACCTCGAAACGCAGGCCGCGGCGGTTCAGGTAGGAGGTCGTGTATTCGGTCTCGTTCACCGCCACATCGCCAACCTCGAACTGCAGGCTCCCGCGCTTGAAGCGGATCATCATGCTGGAGAGGTTGATGCGGCTTTCGCTGTCCTGGTTGCGCGGGTCGACGTGGTTGAAATTCGTGTCGAAATCGAACTGGTACTCGTTGTCGGTGATGTTCCGGTATATCCGCAGGTTGCCGTTGGCCGTATAGTTCTGCCCGGGATACTCGCTGTTGTCGGAGATCTTGGTCGATGTCGACAGCGAGCCGCTGGCATTGAGGAACGGCTCCCGCTTGCGTGCCGAAGCGGAGGGTTGGCCGCCGTCCTGGAAATAGATCTCCGGGGAGTCGCGATGGGTGAAATCGCCGATGGTGTGGGTCAGCGAAACGACGGCCTCGCCCTCGGCCCTCTCTTCGACCACGTAGTACTCGATGTGCCGGCCGTATAGGTTTTCGGTTTCGAGCAGGTAGGAAATCATGCCGGAAGCGTCGGCCCGCATCTTCCTGACCTGGAAATTCTCCATTCCCTCGGTGCGGTAATGGAGGAAGTATGTTCCCGAGGCCTGCAGGGGCTTGATGGCGATCAGGACCCGGTCCTGCCGCTTTTGCACGAGCGGCAGGTAGTTGGCGCGCTGGACGGTATGGCTGAAAGCGAGGGCGGACATCAAGAGCGCTGCAAAGAACAGGACAAACTTGTTGCTCATGGTTTTCTCCCTGGGCAATTCATACTACAGAATAGGATATATTTTCAACAATAATATCTCATTAAATTTTTGTTATAATAGGATTGAGGCGTCGTTCCCGATTTGGCGGCGGCCCAAGGCGAAACATGACATGAAGACGCATATTGAGATCCATGCCGGCAACCTACTGCACAACCTGCGACTTTTCAGGAACGTCACCCGCAAGCGGATCATGTTCGTGGTCAAGGCCAACGCCTATGGCCATGGCCTGAGCGAAGTCATCGGGATTACCCGGTCCTCCCCGGCCGTGGGCCAGTATGCCGTCGACTCCATGGCCGAGGCGCTGGCCGTCGCCTCCCTGCAGAAGGAAAAGCCGATCCTGGTCCTCGGCTGGAGCGATCCTGGCGAGCTGGAAGAGCTGGTGGCCAGGGGCTTTGAAACCGTGGCTCATTCGGACGAGCATTTCCGCCTTCTCAAGCGCATCGCGCGGAAGTTGGGGCGCCGGGCCCTGGTCCACGTGAAGATCGAGACCGGCACCAACCGCCTGGGACTGCCGCCGGCCAAGGCGGTCGCCCTGCTGAAGGGCGCCGGCGCCCACTGGCTGGAAATCCGGGGAGTGTATTCTCATTTTGCCAACATCGAGGACACGACCGATCCGTCCTTTGCCCGCCGGCAGCTCTTTCTGTTCCGCTCGGTCCTGCCGCACTTCCCGTCGCCCCCGACCCGGCGCCATTTTTCCAGCTCGGCATCCAGTCTTCTTTTCCCGGAAACCTATTTCGACATCGCCAGGGTGGGGATCTCCGCCTACGGCTACTGGCCGTCCAGGCAGACCCATGCCCTGTATCTGGAAAAACACAGGGGCGGACTCGACTTGCGGCCCGTTTTGAGCTGGTACACCAAGGTGGCTCAGGTCAAGCAACTGGGGAAGGGCGAGTCGATCGGCTACGGCTTGACCTACAAGACCTTCAGCAAGGCCAAGATCGCGGTTCTTCCCGTCGGCTACTACGACGGCTATGATCGCAAGCTCTCCAATACGGCGCTGGTGCTGGTCCGGGGCGCCAAGGCGCCGGTCCGCGGCCGGGTCTGCATGAACATGATCATGGCCGACGTCACCCATGTCCGGGGCGTGAAGGTCGGTGATCCCGTGCTCCTGCTGGGCCGGGAGGGGCGGGAACGGATCGATGCCGACATGCTGGCCGAATGGTGCGGCACGATCCAATACGAGATCCTGTCTCGGATCAATCCCCTGATTCCCAGGATCGTGGTCTAGGATGGCGCGCACCATGCTCCGATTCCTGGAACTTATCGGGTTTCGTGCCCGTTTATAGATGTGTATGGATATGGAAGATATCTTGTCCCGATGCAAGAGCGGCGAACGGGAGGCGTGGAACATGCTGATTAATGCCTATTCCAAGTCAGTGTACAATATCGCCCTCAATTTTTTCGCGGAGAGGGATATCGCTTCCGACGTCACCCAGGAGATTTTCATCAAGATTTACAGCAATCTGGACAAGTTCCGGGAAGACAGGAACCTGACCTCCTGGATCTTCACCCTGTCCAAGAACTATTGCATCGATTATTGGCGGAAAAACAAGAAATTCCTGCTGAACACCCAGGAACTCGACGACAGGATCAACTCCGGAGCCCCGACTCCCGAGGAGAAATTAGCAAAGGAGTCCGAGATCGATGTCCTGAGAAGGAAGTTGACGCAACTAGACCCGGATTTGAGGCTGATCCTGATTCTCCGGGACATCCAGGATCTGTCCTACCAGGAGATCGCCGAGAAGCTTTCCATCCCCGAAGGGACTGTCAAGTCGCGCATCAATCGCGCCCGGCTGAAACTGGCCCAGGCGTTCTTGCGGGAGGGATCATGACCAAGAAGTGCAGGGAAATCGAATTGCTGCTTTCGGCGTACTTGGAGAATGAGCTACCCGGGTCCGAAGCCGAACTCGTTGCCCGCCACCTGAACGATTGTCCCGAGTGCCTGGCGGTAAAGGAGAGGATGGAGGAGATCGTTTCCCGGTTGTCCGATCTTCAGGAGGAAGTGCCGTTCTTCCTCAAGAACAGGCTCTACAACATCCCCGACGCCATTGAGAAAAAAGCTCCGATCCGACTCCTCTATTTCCCGAAATGGCTGGCCGCGGCGATCGGGACGATCGTGTTGTTTCTGAACCTTTTCTATTTCACCAACATTTTCCCGCCCGCCAATCGCGGCATGCATTCTGTCGTCAGCTCGGTGGAGAAGTTCATCGTCAAGACCGGCGGATGGTTCGAAAAGATCAAGGAATCAAAGGAACTGTTTTTCTTCGCTTTTTTCAGCAAAAAATCAAGCGAAATGAAGAACGACGAGGGGCCCCCCGCTCTGCCCAGCGAAAAAGGGCTCAGCAAAGGAGGAAACAATGGATAGCCACGTGAATTCCAACAGGGCGCGCAAGGAAAGGAATCCGTCCCTGGCCGCGTTTCTCGCGATTTTTCCCGGCATGGGGGCTGTGTACAACGGAAATTTGCTCAAAGGAGTCACCTACGTCCTCATTTTCGCGGTCCTGATCGTTCTGACCAGCAATGCCTGGGGTCCGGACTCGGTCGTTTTCGGCCTGATGATCGCTGGTTTTTACGTTTTCCAGATCGTCGACGCCTACAACGAGGCGGAAAAACTGAACCGGAGCGCTATGCTCGAACAGGGCCCCGCTATGGGCAGGGAGGACCTCTCCCTGTTCTCGGCCGTCGTCATCCTGGTCCTCGGAGTCGTCTTCCAGATGGCGAATTTCGACCTGCTGACCTATCGCCAGATCAGTCGGCTGTGGCCGCTGGCGCTCATTGCCTTCGGCATCAAGATCGTTTTCAATTATTTCAAGCGCGAGGAAAAACAAAATGGCAAGCACTAAAAAAGAATCGCTGTTCTGGGGGATGATCATCCTGGCCCTGGGCACGCTTTTTTTGCTTAGGAATTTCGGGATGGAGGTGAACGTCTGGCACCTTCTCGGGAAGTACTGGCCGCTGGTCTTGATCTATATCGGTCTGAAGAACATTTACCTCTACGCAAGAAAAAAAAATGAAAAAAGGTGAGATTCTTCTGGTCGCGGTCCTGGTCGTTTTCGGGCTCGTCTACCATGCCGTCGAGAAGGGCAAGGCCCGCCTGGCGGACGATTTCTCCTTCTACGCCCAGGAACGAAATCTGAAGGGCGTCCGCTTCGTGGAATTCCCCGAGCCGGAGAAGACCTTCCCGTCCGTGGCCAGACTCCGCATCGAGAATCCGGCGGGCGAGATCGTCGTGGAACGTTCCGACGACGAGCGGGTGCATCTCTCCTCATCGCTGCGCATCTATTACACCGACGTGAAGGATGTCGATGGGATACGCAAGCGGCTGACGATCCGCTCCCGGCCGGGGGATAGGGAGCTGAGCGTTTCCGTCCAGTCGCAGTCCTCCTTCCCCTATCACTGGGCCAGAGTGCATATGCGCTTGCGGGTGCCGCCGCAGACCGAACTTTTTGTTTCCAACCGCGAAGGGAACACAGCCATCAAAAATACGGGGAAAAAGGTCCAGGTCGTCCAGGCCGGCGGGCACCTGATGCTGTGGAACATCGCTTCGGACCTGGAGCTGCGCCTGGAAAACTGCAACGCCGACATCAAGGGCGTGGGCGGCCATGCCGAGATCCACGCCTCGAGATCCAACGTGATGCTGCAGGATGCCCTTTCCCTGCTCTTCAAAGGCCGGCATGGATTGTGCTCGGTGAAGGGGATCAGGCAAGGCGTCGTCATCGACCATTCCTACGGGAAGGTGGAGCTGGAAAACATCGACAAGGTGGAACTGATTGCCAACCAGGGCACCATCATCGCCCGGAACATCTCCAGTGGGATGAAGGTGAGCAACCGCCTCGGCAGCACGCTTCTGGAAAACGTCCGGGGCGACACCCGCGTGTCCAGCCGCTTGGGGAAAGTGATCGCCCACCATGCCGGGGGCGGCAATTTCGTAATCGAGAACGCCTTCGGCGACATCGAGGTGTCCGATTTTTTCGGGGAGAACCTGGATCTCCTCCTCAAGAGCGGCAACCTGGACCTGCGGGTCGGCGAAGCGACGAATCGCGTCAACGTCGAATCGCGGTACTCGCAAGTGCATCTTGCGGTCGACGCCTCGGCCGACCCGGCCGTCAACATCAAGACCCGGCACGGACGGATTTACGGCGGGGCCTTCCAGGGCCTGGAGGAATTCCAGTCGGGAGCGGAGAGCTTCGCCAACCGGGACGGGCATAAGCCGACGATACTCGTCAACAACACCTACGGCAGCGTTCACTTGAAAAGCGTGCCGTGACAGTTGATTTTTTTTAGCGGATAATATATTGCTTTATCACGATGGCAACAATCGTCACCCTGCCCAATGTCCTCAGCCTGCTGCGCCTGCTGCTGATTCCCCTGATCGTTTTCCTGATGCTCAACGTCAATGACGAGATCTTCCCCTATCTGGTAACCATCTATATATTCGCGGTCTTCCTTGATTTTCTGGACGGCTATATTGCCCGCAGGTTTTCCCAGGAAAGCGAGCTGGGCCGGATCATCGATCCCCTGGCCGACAAATTCCTGGTTCTCGCCATCCTGATCACCTTGACCCTGAAATTCGATTTCCCGCCGTGGCTGGCCGTTTTCATCATCCTGCGCGACATCCTGATCCTATGGGCCAGCGTGCTGCTGTACAAGGGGAAGCGCATCGTCAAGCCTTCCCTGGTCGTGGGCAAGTTTACGTTCGGCCTGCTGAGCCTGCTGATTTTCGTGTTCATCTTCGATCTGCACGAGCAGATCGATCTGCTGGCGGTCAAGCAGTGCCTGATCACCTTGACCTTTTCATTCCTGCTTTGGTCATGGTGTGCGTATTTCATGGTGTATTTAAGGGAGAGAAATGGACAAGCGGAATGTGATCCTGGTCGTTGATGATGAAGAGGGGGTCCGCGAGCTCCTGCGGGAGTTCCTGGGCAAGAACGGCTATGAGGTCCTGACGGCCGGCGACGGGGAGCAGGCGCTGCGCTTGGCGGGAGAAAAGAACCCCGACCTGATCATCACCGACCTGCTGCTTCCCAAAGAGCATGGAGTCGACGTGATGCAGGCCATCAAGGACAAGCACCTGCTGCCCATCATCGCCATGTCGGGCATATACAAGAAGGATGAAATCCGCGAGCAGCTGGGCGATGTCTACATCGAGGGCTTCTTTGAAAAGCCGCTGGACCTGGAACAGGTCCTGGCCTCCGTACGCACCATACTCAATGAATGAGCCATTTCGTTCGTTCCGCGGGCTCCTGAAAGAACGATTCCCGGGCTGCAAGGTGGTAAAAATTCCGATCCATTCGGGATTGTCCTGCCCGAACCGCGACGGGAAGCTTTCCCGCCGCGGCTGCATCTACTGCGATCGCTACGCCTCGGGACCCCCGGACACGGTGGGCTGGCCGATCGAAGAGCAGGTCGAGACCTTCATGAAGAAACACCCCGGCAGGAAGTACATCGCCTATTTCCAGTCGTACTGCAACACCTACGGTCCGGTCGCCGTACTGGAAAAGAAATACGCGATCGCGCTTCGCTATGAGAACATCGTCGGCATCTTCATCGGGACTCGCCCCGATGCCATTTCTCGTCCGGCTTTTTCCCTGCTGGAGCGGATCCACCGCCGCACTTGGCTGAGCGTGGAGCTTGGGCTGCAGTCGATCCATGATCACAGCCTGTTGCTGCTGAACCGGAATCATACCTACGGGCAGTTCTGTGAAGCCTTCCAAGAGCTGAAACGGCGGGGGATCGAGACCATCGTCCATTTGATCATCGGCATTCCCGGGGAAACGCGACAGCACATGGTGCAGACGGTCGAGGCCCTGAACGCCCTGAGGCCGGCCGGGGTGAAGTTCCACCTGCTGCACGTCCTGCGCGGGACGGAGATGTACGAACGCTACGTCCGGTCGCCGTTTCCCCTGCTGAGCCAGGAGGAATACACCGATCTTGTCGTTGACCTTCTCGAGCGTTTGCATCCCGCCATCGTGGTCCATCGCCTTAGCGCCGACAGGGAAAGGGAGCTGTTCTACGCTCCATCATGGGCATTGAACAAGGCCAAGGTGCTGAGATCGATCCGGACGAAGCTGGCCGAGAGGGGATCGCATCAGGGGAGACTGTGTCATGATGCCTGAGGCGTCCGCCTTCCCCTAAACGGTGCGGGGAGCCTCGCGTTGACAAAAACGGGCAGATGGTGTAGATAGAGACATCTGCCAAAGACATAAGGATAGAGATGGGAAAACGAGTTATCGAGTCGCCGGTTCCATTCGTGCTGCGCAAAATACTCATCGAGAAGATCTCGGGTGACCTGACGATCCGTGGGGAAAACTTCGAAAAAAGCCTCTATTTCAGCAATGGTTGTCTTTGTTTTGCCAAGACCAACGTGCTGCACGAACGCCTGGGCGAAGTGCTTTTCAAGATCGGCACGATCAACCAGACGCAATTCTGGGACATCCACCGCTTGATATCGGGGCAGAAGAACAGGCTGGGGAGGATCCTGATCGAGAACAGCATCATCAGCCAGAAGGACCTTTTCTTCGGCCTGATCCATCAGGTCCGGCTGATCGCCCTTTCCACGTTCGCCTTGACCAGCGGCGAGTGGGAGTTTTCCACCGTCCTCCCGGAAATTCCCGATGACTCGCGGTTCAAGATCGAATTGCCCGGAATCTTCGTCGAGGGAGTGCCGCGCTTCAAAAGCCTGGCGTTGTTCAAGAACAGCTTTGCCAAGCGTACCGTAGGCACCCGTCCGCTGCCGGCCGATATCGCCAGTTTCCTGAAAAGCGAGGACCTGGAGCTGCTGAAGAAGCTGGATGCCGGCGCCACGGGATCGAGCGAGAAGCTTGCCGGGGAGTTCGGCATGGCGGATGAACTGTTCTGGCAGAAGCTGGCCCTCTTCTTTTTCCTGAATCTTGTGGAGTTCGGCGACAGCGGAGTCAAGAAGGAACTGGGCAAGAACCAGGTCGACCTGCTCGCCTTCTACGAACGGCTGAAAGCCGGGGACGTGGACCATTACGATCTTTTCGATTTGAAGAACACGGCCACCGCCAACGAAATCAAGGACGTCTATTTTCAGCTGGCGAAGAAATACCATCCGGATCGCCTGGGCGAGGATCCCGATCCCGAGTTGCGTGACAAGGCGAACTTCGTATTTGCCCGCATCAACAAGGCGTTTGAGGTCCTCAGCGACGAGGAGAAAAGGCGCGAATACGACATGAAGGGCTACAAGGAACTCCAAGGCAAGGAGGCGGCCGGCGAGAACTTGGTCGAGAGGGCCAACCTCTATTACCGCAAGGCCAAGACCCTCTATGCCCAGCAGAGGTTCCGGGAGGCCGCCAGCGTCCTGGAGGAGGTGGTGCGCAACGATCCCAACCGGGCTTCCTATTTTCTTTTGCTCGGACTGAGCCAGTCCAACATCCCGAACTTGCGGCGGGCGGCCGAGAAAAATTTTCAAAGGGTCATCGAAATGGAACCCTGGAATCCAGAGCCCTATGCCGCGCTCGGGCTCCTGTTCCAGTATGAAAAGCTGGAGAAGCGCGCCGAGAACTTTTTTCGCAAAGCCCTGGCGATCGACCCGGATCACGAGTTGGCCAAGAAGAGGCTTTCCGAACTATCCGAAAGCGGCAAGAAGCAATCGGTGTTTTCGCTCTTGAAAAAAAGGAAATAAGCCCTCCCCTATATTTTGTGTTTCATGGAAAAGCCGTATTGACATTTAGCGTTTTTCAGGTAATATAAGCCTCGTTGGCGATGCCGAAATAATTGGGGAGCCCCGTGAACATTCTTTTCTTGACGTCCGAGGCCGTGCCTTTTGCCAAGACGGGCGGCCTCGCGGATGTATCGGGGGTCCTGCCGCGCTTCCTGGCCGAGAGCGCAAACGTATCGCTCATAATGCCGGACTATGCGACCCGGCAAATCCGCGAGCTGGCCCCGACCGTTGTCGCCACGTTCAGCGTTCGTGCGGGAATCCACGCCTTTCCGGCCGTCATCCGCAAGCTATCCGTTTCCGCCACGCTTACCATCTATTTCGTCGTCAACGATGCGTTCTTTGCCCGGGAGTTTCTTTACGGAGATTCTGCGGGCGACTACCCGGACAATTTCATCCGCTTCTTGTTTTTCCAGCTGGCGGTTCTGCAATTCATCAGCGACCAGGGGCTTCATTTCGACATCGTCCACTGCAATGACTGGCAGACGGCCATGGTCCCGCTTTTCCTGAAATCGGAGCCCTGGTCGGTCGCCTTGGGCCGCGCCAAGACCGTTTTTTCCATTCACAATCTGGGCTATCAAGGGATATTCCCGGCCGAGGTTTTCGCGGAGACAGGGCTTCCGCAGCGTCTGTTTTCTCCCGAATACCTGGAGTTCTACGGGAAGCTGAATTGCCTGAAGGCCGGGATCATTTTCTCCGACCGCCTGGTCACCGTCAGCCCCACCTATGCCATGGAGATCGTCCATGCCGACCAGGGTTTCGGGCTGGAGGGGCTGCTCGGCCGGTTTGCCTGCAAGCTGAGCGGCATACTTAACGGGGTCGACTATTCCCTGTGGAATCCCGAGGTCGATCCGTTCATTCCCTTCCCCTTCTCCTTCCACTCCCTGGAGGGAAAAGCCAAGAACAAGACGGCTCTTTACGGCGAGCTGGGAGTGGCCAAAGAAAGTCATGTGCCCTTGCTGGTCATGATCTCCAGGATTTCCGCGCAGAAAGGCATCGACCTCCTGCTGAAGCTCCTGCCGGAGTTGTTTCAGCAGGAGATCCACTTCGTTTTTCTTGGGATCGGCGATCGGGAATGGAGCGAGCAGTTGCAGGTGCTGGCCGGGCGCTATCGTGAAAAGATGACCTTTCTGAACCGCTTCGACGAGAGAATGGCCCATTGGCTGGAAGCGGCCGCCGATATCCTGCTCATGCCCTCCGCCTACGAACCCTGCGGCCTGAACCAGATCTACAGCATGAAATACGGGACGGTGCCGGTGGTGCGCGCCACGGGGGGATTGGAGGACTCGGTGCAGGAATTCGACCCGGCCACACGCCGGGGCACGGGTTTCAAGTTCCGCGGTGCGGATGTCGCGGCGGCGGCGGCCGCAGTCCGCAGGGCGCTGCGCTTCTTCGCCGACCGCGACTTGTGGCGACAGCTGCAAAAAAACGGCATGGAGATGGACTTTTCCTGGGCGAAAGCCGTTCGCCAATACATTGATTTATACAAAAAAGCCTTAAGGGAGGAACCGTGCCATGGCTGAGATCTTGTCCGCCAACGACCTGAATTTCGAAAGCTTCATCCAAACCGAGCGCATGGTCATCGTCGATTTCTGGGCCCCGACCTGCGCTCCCTGCCGCCTGATGGAACCAGGGCTGGAGCAGGTCGCCTCCAATCACGAGGGGAGCGTGAGGATCCTTAAAGTCAACGTCAACGAAAGCCCCAAGACATCTTCGCGATATTATGTGCGCACCCTGCCCACCTTGCTGTTCATCAAGGAGGGGGAGGTCCGCACGCAGATCGTCGGCGCCGTGAATCCCCAGCAGATCGAGAAGACGCTGAGCGAGGTCGGCTGATGGACAAAATCTGGGACGTGATCATCATCGGCGGTGGACCGGCCGGATTGTCTGCGGCCATCTACTGCGGCCGGGCGATGAGAAAGACCCTGGTGCTGGAAAAAAAGGTCTTCGGCGGGCAGATCGTGCTGGCCGACATCATCGAGAATTACCCGGGTTTCGCCGAGCCGATCGTTCCCGCCGACCTGATGGACCAGATGTCAAAGCAATGCCAACGGTACGGGGTGGTGCTGGAGAACGATGAAGCCACCGCTCTGCGCCGCGAGGGTCAGGGCTGGCGGATCGATGTCTACCAGGAAACCCTGGAGGCGAAGGCGATCATTTATGCCGCCGGCTCCCTTCACCGCTTCCTGGAGGTGAAGGGAGAGAAAGAACTGCTCGGACGCGGAGTTTCGGTATGCGCTACCTGCGACGCACCTTTTTTCACCCAGCGCAAGGTGGCGGTCATTGGCGGCGGCGACACGGCGCTGGTCGAGGCCCTTCATCTTGCCAAATTCGCCTCCAGGGTCTCCGTGATCCATCGCCGGGACCAGTTCCGAGCCGAGCGCATCCTGCAGAAGCGGGTCTTTCAGAACGACAAGATTGAAACCATTTGGGATTCGCTGGTTCTCGGCTTCCAGGGAGAGCGGAAGCTCGAAGCGCTGGAAGTGCATAACAAGAAAACCGGCCGGATCGACATCCTGCCCTTTGAAGGCGCCTTCTTGGCCATCGGCACCATTCCCAATACCGCTCTGTTGCGGGACATCGTCGAGCTGGACGTAAACGGCTACGTCGTTGCCGATCTCTCCCTGGCCACCGGCCAGCCGGGGCTGTACGTCGCCGGCGAGTTGATCCGGGGCAACCGTAGGCAAGTGGCCATCGCGGTGGGCATGGGCGTGCAAGCCGCGCTCGGCTGCGAAGATTATCTCGCCACCCTGGATTGATTTCCCCGGGGCAACGGCGTATAGTTCGGTTTGCCGTTCGTTCCAGAGACGGGGGGACATGGTTCAAGCGCTGCTCGGAGAGACCGATGAAAGTAAGTGGGTCACCTGCCGTTTGTGTGCCCACGAGTGCCGCATTCCCCCGGGGAAATGCGGGACTTGCGGGGTGCGCAGGAATCTGGACGGGGAGCTGGTCTCCCTGAACTCGGACCGGATCGTGGCCATGCACGTGGACCCGATCGAAAAAAAGCCCCTGTATCATTTTTTGGCCGGGTCGCGCTCTTTTTCCATTGCGGCCATGGGCTGCAATTTTTCCTGCCGCTTCTGCCAGAACCATGAGATCTCCATGGTGAAGAACGAAGAGGCTATCCAAGGTGAACGCCTAACTCCGGAGCAACTGGTGGCGATCGCCCTCCGGAACCGCTGCCGATCGATCGCCTACACCTATACCGAGCCTACGGTCTTCTTTGAACTGATGCTGGAGACCGCCAGACTGGCGCGCGCGGCCCGGCTCCGGAACGTGATGGTCAGCAATGGCTACCTGACGATGCGGGCTCTATCGCTGCTGGCCCCGTTCCTGGACGGGGCCAACATCGACCTGAAGTCCTTTCGCGACGACTTTTACAGGAAATACTGCTCGGCCCGGCTGCAGCCGGTCCTGGAGACGATCGCCGCCATGAGGCGCATGGGAATCTGGATCGAGGTCACGACCCTGCTGATCCCGGGATTGAACGACGGGCCCGAAGAACTGGAGCAGTTGATCTCCTTCCTGCTCGAGCTGGACGCGAGCATCCCCTGGCACGTGTCCCGCTTCTTTCCCCAATATCGTCTGGCCGACATTCCGCCCACCGACGCCGCCGCGATTCATGGGGTGCTGCAGCATGCCGAGGACGAGGGGATGAAGTTTACCTACGGCGGGAACCTGGCCGATTCGCGATGGAGCAACACGCGTTGTCCGGCATGCGCCGAAACCCTGATCGAGCGCAGGGGATATCGCGTCGAAAGCGTCGGGCTGCAATCGGGAACCTGTCGCTTCTGCGGCGCCGCCTTGCCCGGCGTCTGGGACTAGCGGCGCGAAGGGGATCCGGGCCTGCCGCCGGCCGATTCCGGGCACGATTGACAAAAGATTGCCCATGCGATACTTTTTGTGCTGGAGATGAGCATGCCTGAATCGACGACACCCAGCGAAAAGGACAACATCCCGGCTTCCCAAGCCACCTCAGGTCCGTCGGCCGACGTACCCCACGGCGCGGGACCGGCGGCCGCGCGACCTCCTGAGACAACCCCGGAGAGCGAGGCGACCGCCGTAACGGAAGGGGCCGCCGCTGCAGCTCCGCCGGGAGCCGGCAAAAAACCCGGCGCCGCGCCCGTGAAAGCGGCACCCGGGGCGGCGTGGCCGAAGCACGCCTGGCTGATCGTTGCGGTCGGACTGTTGCTAATTCTGATTCTGTTTTTCGTGGCCACCCGCCCGCGGCAGAAGACGGCCCAGGTAGTCCCGACAGCCGCGGCTCAGGACACCCAGGAGGAGTCCGCCGCCGCCGGCTACCCGGCCTTTCTGGCCGAGCGCAACGCGGCCAGGGACGAAAGATATGCCGAGCGAGTTCTGACCGACGAACCGTATGCCGGGCAGGCCCCGCTGGCGCCACGCGCCGATGGTCCGCTGGTCTCCGCCGAGATCGACGCGCAGCTGGCGGCGCTGGCCGACGCGTTCAGGATCCGGATTCAGATCCTTCAGCCCAGCCAGCAGACCGCTCGGGGACGGACCGTCTCCCGGGTCACCCGGGGCGATTTCCGGGGATTCAAGGTTACGGTGGTCGAACCCATGGTAGAAGGCAAGATCGTCTCGGAGGAAATCACCGTGATCACACCCCTGAACGGTGTATTCAAGACCGTCAACCACGTACTGCAGGATGTGCAACGAACCGATTTTTCCCGCATCCTTTCCGAAATACGCAACGCCGGCCTGGAACCGACCCTGCGGCCCGGCCCGTCCGGCAAGAAAACCGTTCAGGCGCTGCTGCGAGCGGTTCGTCATTGGGGAAAGCCCGTTGCCGAGGAGCTGTTGATCTCGGGAGACCGAGTTGGCGCCGTTCCCCTGGGTCTGCCCACCCGGCGACTGAAGAGCCGCCTGCCCGACTCGTACGACCTGCTAAAAAGAAAAGTCCTTGTCGATGACGTCTACTACGACGTGTACAAGGTCCTGGACGGGCGCGGCGAGCCGTTGTTCTATATTTATGAAAAAGAGGGAGCGGTGTGGGGCATCACGGTCGTCAACGACGTTTTCAAGACCGAAATGGGCGTCGGCATCGGCAGCTCCCTGGACCGGCTGCGCATCCATTATCCCTCGATCAAGCTGGCCTACTCGGAGAGGAAGACTCCCTATGTCCGCATCGACGGCATCCAAGGGATATTCATTATCCAGGAAAACGGCGAAAAAAAGATCGTTTCCATCTTGATCGGAAATTCACCCGAGTTCCCCTGATCCCTGCTCCCTCCCCACCCGGCCGGGCGGCGGTTCGGGATCACTTGGCGATCAAACCCAGGAGGCCGGTGGAGAGAAAAGGGACGTAGGTGATCAGCAGGACCGCCGCTAGTTGGATCAACAGGAAGGGCAGTACGTCCCTGTAGATCCTCCCCATCGGCTCATTGAAGGAATATGAGGCCAGGAAAAGGTTCAAGCCGACCGGCGGCGTGAGGTATCCCAACTCCATGTTCGCCAGGAAGATGATCCCCAAGTGCACGGGATGGATGCCGAACAGGTTGCCCAGGGGGATGATCAGGGGAACCACGACCATGATCGCCGAAAAGATATCCATAAAGCAGCCGGTGATCAGCAGGGCCAGGTTAAGCAGCAGGAGGAAAACGTACTTGGAGCCGATGGCGCTCTGCACCCAGGCGGTCAGCCGCATGGGGATTTCGGCGTCGACGATGAAATACGACAGCCCCTTGGCCAGCGCCAGGATGGCCAGTACGCCGCCGATGATCGGCAGGCACTTGAGCAGGACCTGGGGCAGTTCCCTTGGCCGGATATCCCGGTGAATGAAGACCTCGACGATCAGCGCGTAGACGACCGCCACGGCGCCGCTTTCGACCAGAGTGGTGATGCCGCCGAAATAACCCCAGACGATGATGACGGGCAGGAGGATCTCCCAGAAGGACACGCGGATGGCCGCCAGCGCTTCCCTGGTGACGAAACGCTCGCGCGGGATCTTGTTCCTGCGGGAGAAAAAAACCGCGAACAGGACCATGGCCAGCACCATGATGATCCCCGGCCCGATGCCGCCCACGAACATGTCGCGGATGCTGATCTGGGCCGTGACCCCGTAGATGATAACCGGCAGACTGGGGGGGAAGAGCAGGCCGATGCTGCCGCTGGCGGTCAGAAGGCCGGAGCTGAAGCTCTTTTTGTAGCGGCCTTTGATCAGCACGTAGGAAAGCAGAGCGCCCACGGCCAGGATGGTGACTCCCGAGGCCCCGGTGAAGGTCGTGAAGAAAGTGCATACCAGGATGGCCATGATGGCCAGGCCGCCGGGGAACCAGGAGAAAAAGGCCTTGAAGAGACGCACGAACCGTTCGCCGGCCTTGCTTTCGGACAGCAAGAAGCCGGTGAAGGTGAAGAGGGGAATCGCCGGGATGGAGTGGCTGGTCAGGAGGAAATAGGCCTCGTTGGCGATCACTTCCAGGGGCTGGGCGGCATGGGCGAAGAGCATGTAGCCGATACCGCCGAGAACGACGAAAATTGGGACCCCGGTCAGCGCCGTCATGGCCAGCAGCAGGATGATGGGGGTCGACAGGTGGATCCCGATCTGGTTGAAGAGGGGAAGGAAAGATTCGAAGAACCGGTTGCCGGACGGCAGGAGAAGCTGGACAATGTTCACTAGCGGTCCCCAGGCCAGGAACGTCCCGACCATGAATCCCGAGGAGGCGAGGATCTTGCCCGCCGTCTTCGCGGATGCGCGCACGGCGAAGCGGAACGCCATCAGGGCGTAGCCGAGAGGCATGACCATCACGATCCAGCGCAGGGGAAAGAAGGCGATCCGCTCGCTGGCGTCGAAAGCGTTCAGGAGGAAGGACATGGAGCACCAGGCGAAGGCCGTGCAGAAGACCGTGCTCAGGAATCCATTGAACAGCCGGATACGGACCTGGAACCGCTCCCGGAACTTGATGTTGAGCGTGAGCGAAAGGTGGCGATTCTCCCGGGAGGTGATGGCCGCGCCGAGGAAGGCCAAAACCAGCACCAGATGATGGGTGAACTCGGTCGAATTGCGGACACCCGTGCGGAAGAACTTGCGGGCGACCACTTCCATCACGGGAAACAGCGCCAGGAGCAGGACCGTCAGCAGGGAGAGCAGGTTTTCCAGGGACCGCCCCGCCCGGAAGAGCTTCTCACGCATCGTCGCCTTGGCGGTATTCGCGCAGGATCTGCAGCAGCTTCTCGTAAATCTCCCTGCCGAACACCTTGCCGATCAGCTCGTCCATCCCCTTGTCGGCCGCCTCCTTCCATTGCGCAAGGCTGTCGGCGGGGACCTCGTTGATGCGCAGGCCGTGCTTCTTCATGGCCTCCATGGCCTTGTCTTCCAGAATCGCGGTTTCTTTGGCCAGCCGAACCGACACTTTCTCGACCGCATCCATCATGGGCTGCTTGTAAGTACCGGGGATCCGGCTCCAGATCCCGTCCTCGATCACCATGCCGCCCACCAGGGGGGCGACCTTCAAGGGGCACATGTTCGGGGCCAGCGGAAAATACTGCCCCGAGCCGGCCACCAGCGGCGGCAGGTAAAAGGCATTGACCATGCCGCTCTGCAGCGCCATCATCAGGTCTTTTAGCTCGGTGGGGACAATGTGGTAGCCCGATTTTTTCCATGCCTGCTCCAGCGCCGGCTCGCCGGTGCTGAACGCCAGCTTCTGCTTTTTCAGGTCCTGGGGGTACTGGATGGGATCCTTAGTGAAAAAGTTCACCCAGCCGCTCATGGTCCAGATGATGACCTGGAATCCCCTCCCCTTGATCTGTTGCTCAAAGATCGGCGTGAGGCGCTTCAGGACGTACGCCATCTCCTTCTCGGAGTGGAACATGAAGGGAGTGCTGAGGACGAAGGCGTCGGGGTAGATCTTGGTCAGGCCGATGTTGGTCAGCACGGCGCCGCCCAGGATTCCGACCTTCATTTTGCGGATCATGTCCTCTTCGTTGCCGGCGATCCCCCCGGGGTAAATCTTCAAGCGGATCTGGCCGCGGGTGATCGCCTGCCATTCCCGGGCGATCTCCTTCAGGGCATCGTTCCAGGGAGAACGGTCAGGGGCAATGCTGCCGATCTTGATCACCTGAGCCGGTAAAGCCAGAGCCGCCGCCAGCAGGAGCAGACATGCGCGTATCGACTTCATGTTACGCTCTCCTCGGCGTCGGCCGCGCCTTCCTCGCTTTCCAGGAAATAGTCATCGACGTGCTCGAGAAGCCAGCGTGTCTTGCGCTGGTTCAGGATGGCCAGCAGCCGGTTCTCCGGATTCTTCTCCGGGTCGATCGCCAGGGCCTGGTGCAGCAGCTTCTTGAATTCCTGGACGTTTTGTTCCTTGACCGTCACGGCCGTGGCCAGGGAAAGATACGGTGTGGCCGAGCGTCCCTGGGAAACAGCCAAGGCCTTCTCGAAGTGCTCGCGGGCTTTTTCCTTGCTCCCCCCCATGTATTCGGGTAGCGATCCATAGTAAAGAATGTAGAATTCGTGGATGACCCCGCCGCCGTAGTCCGGGTCCAACTCGTGCACGCGCTCGATCAGGGCGGCCGCCGCCGGCAGCGTCAGGCCCAGGTCCATGTCGAAGGGATCGATGGCGTAGGCCCCCAACCAGCCGGCCCCGGCCCAGTAGAGGAGCGGAAGATCTTTTTCGTTCGTGCGCTCCAGGATGGTGGTCTGATCGCGCTTGTGCAGGATCTGCTCGAAGCCGGGATATTTTCTTTCCAGGCCGGCGATGATGATGTCGCGACCGCGCAGGTACAGGTTCTTGGCCCGCTTGTAGGCGAACTCCTGCTCGTGGTATTCCTCCTCGGGGAGCATGGTGGCCGGGGTCTGCAGGAAGGCGTTGGCGTACATGATGTACAGGCTTCCCGTTTGTAGGCGCAATCCCTGGTGGCCGGGATTGGCGGCGAGGAGGGATTCGTACATCTTGATGGCGAAAGGCAACGCATCGGCGACGAGCTCGGGATCGTTGTCCCCGGTGAACACCGTGCTCGCCGAACCGCCGGTCAGGGCGTTGGCCACCTGGTTCAGTGCGAACTTCCTTACCGAGCAGGCCGGCAGGCAGAGCAGGGCCGGCAAAAGCAGGACAGCCACGGTGGATGGAACAGGTTTGCGTTTCATTTCTTCTCCAAAAGACTTGCCCTATTATACAATATTCCAGGCCGTTTGTAAGCGGGATGCTTGAGTTCCATCGGTGTCTGAATCCGCCTCCCAAGAGCCCCGTGCACGGCCAACGGGGATTCCGGGAGTCGCCGGGACGGCAGCGACGCCCCAAGGCCTTGCGGCGGTTTGACCGTCTTGGGGAAAACCGGTACAATCGTTGCCAGAGCAACCGATGAATGAATTCCTCGACCTGAAGCGCGAGATCCGCGAGCTGAAGACCAGTAAAAACGCCGTCATCCTGGCCCACAACTACCAGGTCGAAGAAGTCCAGCTCGCCGCCGATTTCCTGGGCGATTCGCTGGAGTTGAGCCGGAAGGCGGCCTCTGCCAGCCAGGCCGTCATCGTTTTCGCCGGCGTGAAATTCATGGCCGAGACCGCCAAGATCCTGTCCCCGGGCAAGCAGGTGCTGCTGCCGCGCCTGGATGCCGGCTGCCCGATGGCCGACATGATCACGGTCGACGAGCTCCGCGAGCTGAAGGCCCGCCACCCCGGCGCCCCGGTCGTCACCTATGTGAACTCCGCGGCCGAGATCAAGGCGGAAAGCGATGTGTGCTGCACGTCCTCCAATGCCGTCGAGGTCGTCCGCAGCATCCCGGCCGCCGAGATCGTTTTTGTCCCCGACCGCAACCTGGGAAGCTACGTGCAGAAGAAGCTGCCCGGGAAAACGATCCACCTGTTCGAGGGATACTGCTATGTTCACCAGCGCATCAGGAGGGAGGAGGTCGAGGCCATGCGCGCCGCGCATCCGCGGGCCAAGGTCATCGTCCACCCGGAAGTGACCCCGGAGGTCATGGCCGTCGCCGACGAGATCCTCTCCACCAGCGGGATGCTGCGCTATGCCGAAAGCTCGCCAGCCGAAGAGTATATTGTCGCCACCGAACAGGGCTTGCTGCAGAGGATGGCCAGGGAGAACCCGGGGAAGAAATTCATTCCCGCCGGCAGCCCCAGGATCTGCAGCAACATGAAGCGGACGACTCTGGGGGACGTCTACGATTCCCTGCGCCTGGAGCGCTATGAGATCGAGCTCGCCGCCGACGTCATGGAGCGGGCTGGCAGGGCCCTGCGGGCCATGATACAATACGGCTAAGGAGTCCCATGGAATGGAAGAAAAAGGTCGCCGCGGTGATAGAGAAGGTCCGTCCCGCCCTGCAGGGCGATGGGGGTGACATCGAGTTGGTCGGCGTGCTGGAAGCGGAGCGGGCGGTCCTGGTCCGCCTCAAGGGCCACTGCTTGGGCTGCCCGATGAGCACCTTCACCATCAAGGGCTACGTGGAACAGGTGATGAGGCAGGAGATCCCGGAGATCGCCGAGGTCCGGCTGGTCAAATAGATGAAGATCCGTGGCGGCGCCCTGGTCCCGGGCCCAGGACGATGAATTGACCCTCTGGCACCGCAGCAGTCGCCTTCTATTGTTGCTGCCGCTCCTGGCCTTTGCCGGGGAAAGGGGAACGCTGCGCATCGCCTGTTTTGATTTTCCCCGCTCGTTCAATCCGGTCTATGCCACCAACGAGACCTCCCAGGCGATCGCGAACAAGGTCTACCAGTCCCTGTTCTTTTTCGATCGCCGGGGAGAGGTGCGCCCCGAGCTGGTGGAATCCTTTAGCTGGGACGAAGATCGCCTGGAGATCACGCTGCAGCTGAAGCGGGGAACGCGATTCGCCGACGGCTCCCCCCTGGGCAGCCGGGATGTCGTGGCCACGGTGGGCCTGCTGAAGGACCCGCGCTACGACTATCCCTATCTTTCCGACCTGGATTTTCTGAGGAAGATCGAGGCGACCGGTCCGCTGACCCTGCGCCTCACCCTGAAGGGCAGGTTCGCTCCCTGGAAGAACTACCTGACCTTCAAGATCCTACACACCGCCGACGTTGAGGGCCTGACGGCTGACGAATTCCGGCGCCGCGTCCCCCAGGGCAGCGGGCCGTACCGCCTGGACGTCGTGCACGAGCCGTGGGTTTTCGAGCTCCGACGGAATCCCCATTGGCCGCGCCCCCTTTCCTACGATCGGATCCGTTACACCGTTCTCGGCGAATCACGGCAGGCGCCCCTGAAGCTGATGAACGCCGAGGTTGACGCCGTCGAGATCTCGGCTGATGACGCCAGGAGCTACGGCAGGGTGAGGGCTTGGCGCGAGCGCTTTCGCCTGCTGGCCTATAAGAAATTCGGCTACACGTACCTGGTGTTCAATGTGAGGAACCCGCGGATCGACGAGAGACTGAGACGGGTCGTCTACAACAAGCTGCTGACGACCCGCTTCCTGGACGACTTCTTGCAGGGGATGGGCGAGAGGGTTTTCTCGTCGTTTCTGCTCCTTTCCTCCGCGCTTCCGCCTCGGCCCTTGGTCGTGGAGCCGCTTACGGAAAAGCGGCGGCTGCGCATCCTGGCCAACGGCGAATCGGTCGTGCGCAAGCAACTGGTCCTCTTTTTATGCGAGGAGATGAAGGACTGCCAGATCGAGCTGCATCCGGAGTTCGTCGAATACCAGATGTTCCTGCAGCGCCTGAAGAAGGGGGATTTCGACCTAGCCGTATCGGCGTTCCTCCTGGATATGGACTGGAACATGAAGGATGTCCTCTCCTCCGCGGGCTATTTCAACTACGCCGGCTACTCCTCTCCGGAGATGGACGCCGTCCTGGAGGCGGGTCTGCGCGAGATGGACGAGGCGAAGCGGCGGGGAATATACCGGAGGGCCCACGAGCTGTGGCGGGAAGACCTGCCGCTGATCCCGCTCTTCAGCCTGAATTACTACATGGGACTGGCGCGGTCGATCACGCCCCCCCGGGAGCGCTTTGAGCTGATCGGCTCCTGCGGCGATTTTTTCTATCACCTGCAGGGCTGGTAGGCGGCCGTTTTTTCCCCGGCAGCGATCCAAGCAACCAGCCGAGGACCAGCAGCAGGCAGGCATAAGGAAAAAGATAGCCCCAGCGGGTGAAAAAGGTCTTCCGGTCCAGGTACTGGAAACGGGCCAGGAACTCCCGTTGGCTGCGTAGCGGCACGCGGCGCACGATGCGGCCGGCGGGATCGACCAGGGCCGAGATGCCGTTGGACGTCGAGCGCAACAGCCAGCGGCGGTTCTCCACGCTGCGCAGTGTTGCCATGGCCAGGTGCTGGCGCGGGGCCGACGTATCCCCAAACCAGGAGTCGTTGGAAAGGGTCACGATCGCCTCTCCCCCCCGGTCGATCATGGAGCGGACCAGCTCCGGATAGATGATCTCGTAGCAGACCGGCGTCGACAGCCGGTGCCCGTTCAGGGCCAGGTTGTGGATCTCGGCTCCGGGGGTGAAGTCGCCGATCTCGTCGGTGATCTTTCTGACGAAGAATAGCCAGCGCCGGAACGGAATATACTCCCCGAAGGGGGTCAGGTGCACCTTGTCGTAGGTCTCGATCCCGCCCTTGTGGAACAGCATGACCGAGTTGAACACGCCCGCGGAGCCCCGCTGATCGGTGAAGCCGGCCAGCAGCGGAGCGTGCCAGCGAGCGAAGTGGGTGAACTGCTCCTTGTAGTACGGGGATTGCCGGGGATAGATCGGCACGGTGAACTCGGGCCATACCACGAATTCGGCTCCGTCCCGGGCCAGCTCGCCGGAAACGCCAAAGAGGCGATCCAGCGTTGCCTGCGTCCGGGTAAAGTAGAAGGGCCGGTCGTGATCGCTGTTGGGCTGGACAATCCCCGCAAGGTGCTCCGCCTCGGCGGCACGCCGGGCTTCGCTGTTCCGCAGCAGCAGGAATCCACCGGCGTGGACGACAACGAGAAAGGCCGCCAGCGCCAGGACATTCTTCCTCTTCCTGCGCTTGAGCAGCAGGTAAAAAAGGATGTTGGCGGCGATAAGCAGGAATGTGAGCAGATGGATGCCGCCGAGCTCGGCCCACTGGATGAACCAAGTGTTGCGGTACTGGGAATAGCCCGCCAGGCACCAGGGGAAGCCGCTGATGATCTTCTCGATGAACAGGTCCTTGGCCACCCAGAGCGTCGGGATCCAGAAGGCGGCGGCGAAGCCGGCCCCGCCGGAGGCCGCCCGGGCGATCAGCACACCGGCCAGGCCGGCGATCAGCGACAGAAATGCGGCCAGGCTGGCCAGGCCGACGATGCCCAGAAGCCAGGTCGTGCCGCCATAGGTGACCATGACTCGCGGGATCCAGTACAGGAGGATCAGGTAGGAGACAAAGGAGAAACAGAAAAAAATCCGCATGCAGGAGCCCGGGGTTCTCCCCTCAACCGCCCGCAGCAGCGGCAGCAGGAACACGAAGGCCAGCGGGAACAGGCCCGCTTTCGGAAAGGACAGGCCGTAAAGGAGGGCGGCCGCCGTCCAAAGCGCCGCCCGTGGAGTCCTCAACGCGACTTCTTGATCGTGAATTTGCTCTTCTCCAGGCTTTCCAGCTTGGTCTTCTCCGCCTGGGCTTCGGCCAGGGAGGCAAAGTTGCCCACCTGAACGGTGTGTAGTTTCTTCTGGTTATCGGTGATGATCGCGGCCTGGTATCCAAGGCTGGTGAACTTGCGGCTGCAGCGCTGGGCGTTGGCGAACTCGGCAAAGGCTCCCACCTGGATAGTGTATCTGACCTGGACCTCGGCCGGCTTGGGTTCGGGAGCCGGGACTTCCTTCCGGGCCTGTTCCTGGTGCAGCTGCATTTCCCGCGGGATGGAACGGCCGGGCTCGGCCGTTTTCAGCGGTTTTTCGTCCACGACCTGCAGCTCGCCGCCGGCGGCGGGCAGGTCCGCCTCGTTGGCGATCACCGTGCGCGGATCGCTTCGGCGCTGGCCGGCCTTGTAGCCCATGTAGAAAAGGAAGATGCCGATGGCCATGACGGCGACCAGGAAAACCACGATGTGGACGAAGGTGATCTTGAACTCGAAATAGGTCCTTTCCATTTACTTCTTTTCGAACAGTCCTTTCATCAGATCGATCGGCATGGGAAACACGATGGTAGTGGAATTCTCGGCCCCGATCTCCACCAGGGTCTGCAAATACCGCAGCTGCAGGGTGGTATCGTTTTTCGACATGGTGTTGGCCGCTTCCAGCAGCTTGGCCGACGCCTGGTTTTCGCCTTCGGCGTGGATGATCTTGGCTCGGCGTTCTCTCTCGGCCTCGGCCTGCTTGGCCATCGCCCGCTGCATCTCCTGGGGAAGGTCGACGTGCTTGATCTCCACCATGGACACCTTGATGCCCCAGGGATCGGTGTGCTCGTCGATGATCGTCTGCAGCCGGGAATTCAGCTTGTCCCTTTCGCCGAGCAGCTCGTCCAGGTCGGCCTGTCCCAGCACGGAGCGCAGCGTCGTCTGCGAGAGCTGCGAGGTGGCGTACAGGTAGTCCTGGACTTCGATGACCGCCTTTTTCGGTTCGATGACGCGGAAGTAGACCACGGCGTTCACCTTGACCGAGACGTTGTCGCGGGTAATGATGTCCTGCGGCGGGACGTCCAGGACGATGGTGCGCAAGCCGATGCGCACCAGCTTGTCGATGGGCGACAGCACCAGGATCAGTCCCGGCCCCTTGGGCGCTTCCAGGACGCGGCCCAGGCGGAAGATGACACCTCTTTCGTATTCCTTCAGGACCTTGATCCAGCTTAAAATGAGGAAAACGACCACCACGGCCACGACCAGCATCGGGCTGGACATAATATTCATTTTACCCTCCTGACTTGGTTACCTTCAGCACCAGGTTGTCCATGGACTCGACCCGAACCCGGGTCCCGGTCGGGATCAGGCCGTCGGCCACTGCGTTCCACCATTCGCCATGGATGAAGACCTTTCCTTGATGGTTGTCGATGTCGGTTTTGGCGACGCCGGTTTCGCCGATGAGACCTTCGCTGCCCGTCTCCTTCTTTCGTCTCATGGCCTGATACACCTTCATGGTCAAGAACAGCAGGACACAGGCGAAGCACAGGGCGAAGCTGATGATCATGGGCATGGCCGGCCTCATTTCCGGGATGGGCGAATTGATCAGCATGACCGATCCCAGTATGAACGAGATGATTCCCCCGATCCCCAGGATGCCGAATCCCTGGACCTTGATCTCGGCGATGAAAAACCCGATCGAGAGGAGGATGAGAAATAGCCCGACATAGTTGATCGGCAGGATCTGGAAGGCCAGGAAGGCCAGCAGCAGGGAGATGCCGCCCAGGATGCCGGGGATCACTCCGCCCGGGTGGGTGAATTCGATGTACAGGCCGATCAGGCCGAAAATCAGAAGGAAATAGGCCAGGCTGGGATTGGTGATCGTGCGCAGGAATTTTTGCCTGGCGCTCATTTCCAGCGCAATGATCCTTTCCTTTTCCAGCTCCAGCGTGGTTTCGCCGCCGTCGGCCCTGGCGAGGGTCTTGCCCTGCAGGCGTCCGACGAGCTCCCGGGTGTCGGCGGCGATCAGGTCGATCAGTCCGCCCTTCAGGCATTCCTCCGCCGTGTAGGAGCGGCTTTCGCTGACCGCTTTCTCGGACATCTCCATGTTGCGCCGGCGGTTCTTGGCCAGGCTCTTGACATAGGAGACGGCGTCGTTGGTCACCTTCTCCTTCATGGTCTTTTCGATCTCGCTGCCGGTGACCGAGACGGGATGGGCGGCGCCGGTGTTGGTCCCGGGCGCCATGGCGGCGACATCGGCCGCCAGCAGGATAAAGAATCCGGCCGAGGCGGCGCGTGCTCCCCGCGGCGAGACGTAGACCGCGACGGGGACGCCCGTATTCAGCATGGCCTTGATGATGACCCTCATCGAGGTATCGAAGCCGCCCGGGGTGTCGATCTCGATGATGACCAGGCGGGCATTGCCCCGCTGGCCGATATCCTTCAGCGAGTGGACGGCGTACTCCTCCAGGAGTGGATCGATCGGACCCTCGAAGCGCAGGGTGTAGATCTCGGCGCCCATTCCAAGGGGGAGAAGGAGCCAGAGGAAGGCCAGAAGCTTTTTCATGAAGAAATTATAGATGAAAGAGAATTAAAAAGCAAACCCCGCGCTTGGGCGGCGGACATCGGCGATGGATCCGCCGACGATGCCTCTAGATGTGGATCGCGAAGCCCCCGGTCTCGCCCAGCGCCTCCCAGACGCTTTCGCCCAGCGTGGGGTGGATGAAGACCAGGTCCTTGAAATCGTCGCTTTTCAGGCGCCGGGAAACGGCATAGGTCAACAGCGGGATCAGTTCGCCGGCCTCGGCCCCGACGATATGGGCGCCCAAAACCGTGTTGTCTACGCCGGTGATCACCTTGACCAGGCCGCTCTTCTCGTCGATGGCGTTGGCCCGGGATCCGGCGGCATAGGGAAAACGGCCGACCTTGATCGGCACGCCTTCCCTGCGGGCCTGGCTTTCGCTGATCCCCACCGTGGCTACCTCGGGGAACGTGAAGACGGCCGCCGGCAGGGGGTGGTGGGGGATCGGCCTATTGTCGTGGATGAGCTCCACGATGGCCATGGCCTGGTGGGAGGCCTTGTGGGCCAGAAGCGGCGCTCCGATCACGTCGCCGCAGGCGAAGACGCCGGGCAGCGTCGTTTCCAGGTTCGCCGAGACGGCGATGAAACCCTTGGCGTCGAGGCGCATGGGCAGGTCCGGGGCGATCGCCTCGGCCGTGCTGGCTACGCGTCCCACGGCCAGCAGGGCCTTGCTGAAGTCCTGGCGCCAATCTTGGTTTCCCTTCCTGAACTGCAGGCTGACCGCATCGTCAATGCGGGGCTCGCTGATGGTGGTGGCGGTATGGATGGTGATGTTCTGCTTGATCAGTTCGTTCCTCAGGATCTGGGCGATTTCGGGATCCATCCCCGGCATGACGGTCTCCATGATCTCCACAACCGTGACCTTGCTTCCCAGGTAGTTATAGATCAGCGCCCACTCCAGGCCGACGGCTCCGGCGCCGATGACCAGCAAGGTATCGGGCACATCATCCAGTCCCAAAAGGTCGTCGGAAGCGACGATCCGCCGGCCGTCCCGTTGCAGGAACGGCAATTCGGCTGGCCGGGAACCGCTGGCGACCACGACGTGGCGAGACGACACCTTTTTCTGGCCGTCGATGAGGACGGTGTCGTGCCCGGTCAAAAGCGCCTTGCCCTTGATCAGCGTCACCCCATGCCGCTTGAAGAGGAGTTCGATCCCGCGGGTTTGCTTGGCGACGATGCGCTCCTTGCGCCGGCGGATCTCGTCGATGGCGACCTGGAACTTCTCCACGCGCACTCCGATCTTGGCGAAATCGTTGATCTGCTTGATGGCCCTGACCGAGTGCAGGATGGCCTTGGTGGGGATGCAGCCGCGCTGCAGGCAAGTACCGCCGGGCAGATCCATCTCGACCACCGCGGTGCGCATGCCTTTCTTGGCCGCGGCGATTGCCCCCTCGTAGCCTGCCGGGCCGCCGCCGATAAACAGAAGATCGTAGTCCATGGCTTCTCCTTAGGGCTCTGAGGAACGAGCTAGCGCTTCATGTCTTCCAGCACCTGCTTCAGCTTGGCGACGAAAAAATCGTTGTCCTGCGGCAGGCCGATGGTGACGCGCATGGCTTCCGGAATGCCGAATCCCGCCGCGGGCCGGACGATCACCCCTTGCTCGAGCAGACGGCGGTTCAATTCGGCCACGTCGACACCGATCCCGGGGAAAAAGAGGAGGAAATTGGCCTGCGATGGGATCACGCGCAGTCCCAATTCCTGCAGCTGGGCGAACAGCCGGGGCTTGGCGGCACGGTTCAGGCGCAGCGATTCGTTCTTGAAGTCCTCGTTCTCCAGCGAGGCCAGGGCGGCGCACTGGCCGAGGCGGGTGACGTTGAAGGGCGGCTTGACGCGGTTGAGGATGGCAATGATCTCCGGCCTGGCCATGGCATAGCCGATGCGCAGTCCGGCCAGGCCGTAGATCTTGGAAAATGTGCGCAGGACGACCACGTTCCTTCCCGCGGCGATCTCGCTCAGGCCGGTCACGTAGTCGTCGGGGTCGTCGATGTATTCTTGGTAGGCGTTGTCCAGGACGATGATCCGGTCGCCTGGCACGCGGTCGATGAAGGAGCGTACGGCGTCGGCATGCAGGAAGGTCCCGGTGGGATTGTTGGGATTGGTGATGAAGATGATCTTGTTCCGCTCATCGATGCGCCCGGCGATGGCATCAAGATCGAAGCGGAATTCGGGGTCCATCGGGGCCTCAACAAAAGCGGCGGCCCCGGCGATCTCGGTCGTGGCGATCTTGTACAGGGAAAACGTTTTTTCCGACGTCAGAACCCTTTCCCCGGGCTTGAGAAAGGCCCGGATCAGCATGTGGATGATTTCCACCGACCCGGCTCCGACGATGACGCTCTCCATGCCGATGCCGTTGTACTCGGCGATGCGCTGGCGCAGGCGGTGACTGTCCGAATCCGGATAATAATGGGCCTGGGAAAGTTCCTCGGCGACGGCTTTGCGGACGTTGACCGGGATCGGCAGCATGTTTTCGTTGGAGGCCAGCTTGACGATCCGGGCCAGGCCGAATTCCCGCTGGATTTCCTCGACCGGTTTTCCCGGCCGGTAGGGATCGATCTGCAGAACGTGGGGGTTGAGCAAGGATTCCATCTCCACCTCCTACTTGAACAACGAGGGCTGTTCCTTTTCCTCGAAAAGCTCGGTCAATTCCTCCAGCGACGGCAGTTCCGAAAGATCGTTCAGGCCGAAATAGACCAGAAACTCTTGGGTGGTGGCGTAAAGGGCGGGCAGGCCCGGCACTTTTTTGCGGCCCGTGATCCGTATCAGCTTCTTCTGCAGCAGGTTCTTCACCGGTCCGGTGGAATTGACGCCGCGCATGTCGGAGATCTCGGCCAGGGTGGCCGGCTGGCGGTAGGCGATGATCGAGAGCGTCTCCAGGGAGGCGAGGGTCAGCTTCGCCGACTGCTTGACGGTGAAGAACCGCTTCAGCTCGTCGTGCAGGTCGGGCTTGGTCACCAGCTGTAGCCCGCCGCCGCTCCGCTTCAGCTGCAGCCCCCGTTCGGGCCGCTCCAGCAAGTAGTCTTTTTCCATCGCTTCAAGGATTTTTTCGAATTCCGCGATATCCTGGATTTCCAGGAACTCCATGATTCGTCCCGGTTCGACCGGCTCCTTGGAAACGAACAGGACGGCCTCGACCAGGGCCACCTGACGCTGGAGTTGTTCGGGGCTCATCGTCTCAGTTGTCCAGTTGCCCCGCCTGGTTGGGATAGAGGGAGATGGTGCCGAACAGCTGCTCCTGGACGGCGATGAGCAGGTGGCACTTGATCATTTCCAGAAGGGTGAAAAAGCTGACCAGGATTTCCTCGATGGAGTCCAGTCGCGAGAGGTACTCACTGAAATCGATGAATCCCCTGCCGGCCAGCAGGGAAAGGATCTCCTCCTTTTTTTCGGCGATGGAATAGTTTTTCGACGATATGGTGAGAAACTGCTCGCTCTCCTTTTTCTTGATGATGTCGAAAAAAATCTCCGCCAGCTGGAAGGCCGAAACTTCTTTCAAGGCGTACTCGCGGTTGCTGAAGTTCTCGTTCATTTCCAGTCGCCGCCACAGAAGCAGCTCCGTGTACTCCATCTCCTGCAGCATGCGCGATATCTTTTGGATCTTCTCGTACTCGATCAGGGTGTGCATCAGCTGCTTTTCCTCCGATTCCTCGGAGGGGATCTCGGGCTTGGGGAGCAGGGAGCGGGACTTGATGTAGATCAGGGTGGCGGCGGTCATCAGGAACTCGCTTTCGCGCGAGGGATTGATACCCCTGCGGTTTTCCAGATAGGCCAGGTACTCGGCGGTGATTTGGGAGAGGCGGACCTCCATGATCTTCAGCTTGTTCTTGCGGATCAGGTGCAGCAGCAGGTCCAGGGGGCCGGCAAAGAACTCGGTCTGCACCTGGTAGCCGTCGAATTCCGTTTGCATTACACGTTCATCAGGCCCCGGACCTGCTCGATCGTGCGCCGGGCCCGCTCGGCGGCGCGGCGGTTCCCCGGAGCCAGGATGTCCGCGACGGCCGTTCTCTCGTAGTCGCTCCGCCTTTGGCGGAAGGGCTCCAGGAAATCGTTCACGTTGCGGATGAGGATGCCCTTGCAGTCCAGGCAGCCGATGCCGGCCTTGCGGCACTCGGCGTCGACCATGGCGATCTCGTCTCCCTTGGAATAGGCCTTGTGCAGGACGAACACCGGGCAGTCCTCGGGGACCCCGGGGTCGGAGCGGCGCTTGCGGCGCACGTCGGTGACCATGGGACGGATCTTCTCGCCGATGGTGGATGCGCTGTCGCACAGATAGATGGCGTTGTCATAGCTCTTGCTCATCTTGCGGCCGTCCACGCCCGGGAGCTTGGGGATGGGGGTCAGGAAGGGCTGGGGCTCGGGGAAGCAGTCGCCGTACAGCCCATGGAAGCGGCGCACGATCTCGCGGGCCAGCTCCAGGTGGAAGACCTGATCCTCGCCCACGGGCACGGTGTCGGCCTTCATGATGATAATGTCCACCGTCTGCAGCAGCGGGTAGCCGAGGAAACCGAAGGTGTTGATGTCACGGTCGCTCAACTGCGCCTGCTGCTCCTTGAAGGTGGGAACCCGTTCCAGCCAGCCCAGGGGGGTCACCATGCCCAGGAGCAGGGACAGCTCGGCGATCTCCTTGACGGCGGACTGCAGGTAGACGACGCTTTTTTCCGGATCGATGCCCACGGCCAACAGGTCGAGAAGGGACTGACGGATATTGTCCTGAATGCCCTTCACGTCCTGGTATTCGGTGGTCAGGGCGTGCCAGTCGACGATCGAAAAATAGCATTCGCCCATCTCCTGCAACTGTACCCAGCTTTTCAGCGCGCCTTCCCAGTGTCCCAGGTGGGCCGCCCCGGTGCCCGTCGGCCGGATGCCGCTCATGATCACCCGGGGGTTCATCCCACGACCCCGGCTTTCAATAGGATATAGATCAGCGAGGGGAACATCTTGAACAGGACGCCGAAGATCGCGTTGGCGATCCGGTCGAATATCCGCGTGTAGATGATCAGCAGCAGGATGAAAAAGCCGTAGGGCTTGATCTTTTCATAGAGGACCAGCGCTTCGCCCTTCAGCACCCCCTCCAGGATGCCGCTGCCGTCCAGGGGCGGGATGGGGATCAGGTTGAATACGGCCAGGAAGATATTGATCAGCAGAAGGTAGGAGGCGATCTTGACCAGCAGCAGGACGGTGAGGCTGGAGGTGGTCATGATGGGCTGGAAAAGCAGCAGCAACAGGACGATGATGACCATGCTGACCATGATGTTGGCGACCGGCCCGGCCGCGGAAATGAACATCCCGGCCCGGCGGCGGTCGCGCAGGTTGTAGGGATTGACCATGACCGGCTTGGCCCAGCCGAAGACGGGGGTGCCGACGACGGCCAGCAGCAGGGGAAAGATGATGGTGCCGATGAGGTCGATATGGGCGATGGGATTCAGCGTGATCCGGCCCTGCAGCCGGGCCGTGGGATCGCCGAACTTATCGGCGGTCCAGGCGTGGGCCGACTCGTGGACCGATATGGCGAAGAGCACGGAAACAAACTGGATCACGATGCGGAATATGTCTGCCATGATTTTCAAAAAATACCATAAACATCGGGCTCAGTCAATCGAGGATCTTCCCGGGCGCGGATGCCCCCATTTGAAATTTCATTGGGTTTTTGCTTATTATAACGGAATCGGGCGCGGGTCCGCTGCGAAGGCGGGCCGCGATCTTCGTCCGTGGCAAGGAGGTGAGCATGAAGGAAGCTCGAGGGCGGATGCGGATGCGGTTCGGGGTGATGGCGGCGGTTGTGTTCGCTTCAGGGCCGGCGTTCCGTCTTGCGGTGATCGGCGCCCCGACCGCCCGGATGCAAATCGAGAAAGTCGCTCTCTTCAAGAATGGGATCGGATATTTCAGTGCCAGCGCCACCCTTCCCGGCGGCGAGAGAACGATCCGCTTCGGGCAGCTGCCGATCCCGTTGTATGGAACGTTCTGGGTCGGCTATGGCCGTGAGGTGAAGGTGCGGAGCCTGGTCACGGCAATGGAAGAGCGGGAGGAGCGGATTCCGGTGCAGAGCCTAGGGCAATTACTGCTGGCCAATGCCGGTCGCCGGGTGATCCTCCGTGCCGGTCCGGGGGAAAAGGACATCATCGAGGGAGTGATCCTCCCGGGGGGGGGCGCCGCGTCGCCCGCCGATCCCGGCAATCCCTATTTCATGGACTACCGGCGGCAACAGGGCGACCGCATCCAGCCGTCGCTGCCGGACGCCCGCCTCCTGCTGATCCGGACCGACAAAGGCACGGTCGCCCTGAATGCCGGCGCGGTCGCCCGTGCCGATTTCGGCGCGGATGCTCTTCACACGACCCTGCCCGTCAGGCACAGTCGCCCGAGCATCCGCATGGAGCTTGACGCTGCCGCTGGGGGCAAGAAGGTCGCCGTCCGTTATCTGGCCCGCGGGGTCACGTGGGTCCCGGGATATCGGATCGATCTTTCCCAGGCTACGGTCGCCAAGTTCAGCGCCCAGGCGCTGATCATCAACGAGCTGGCCGATTTCGACCACGTCGAGCTGCACCTGGTCACGGGCTTCCCGAACATCCGCTTCGGCGGGATCGCGAGCCCTCTGGCGATGAGCCAGAGCCTGGCGGAATTTCTCCGCTCCCTGGCCGGCGGGAGGGACGAATACTCCCGTTCGGCTGCCGGCATGCTGACCCAGCAGGCCGTGCTGGTGAACGCGCCGGTTTTCTCGGACCAGGAAATTCCCCCGCAGCCGGAGTATGCGGGCGAAGCGGCGGGAAAGGTTTCGGAGGATCTTTTTCTTTATCCGGTCGAGGATTTCTCACTGAAAAGGGGCGAAACGTCGTGGCTGCCGCTGTTCTCGGCCGAAATGGCCTACAAGCATATCTACACCTGGAAGATCAGGGATTTTCTTGACCCGGAGAACCGCTATCGCCCCGACGAGGCGCGAGCGGACGGAAAAACCGCCGAGGAAATATGGCATTCCTGCCGCCTGGTCAACAGCCTGTCGATGCCCCTGACCACCGCCGCGGCCGAATTCGTGGCCGACGGGGCGTTCATCGGTCAGGACATATGCTACTACACGGCCCCGGGCGCGGAGACGACGATCCGCATCAACCGGGCCATGAACATCCTGGCCGAGCAGGCCGAAGTGGAGGTCGAGCGCCGCCGCAATGCCCAAACGTTCCATGGCCATTCCTATGACCTGGTCAAGGTGAGGGGTGAACTGACGCTGCGTAGCCGGATCGCCAGAACCGTCCCCGTGGAGATCGGCAAGGAACTGTCGGGCCACGTCCTCGAGATGCTGCCGGCGGCCAGGGATATCCCGACCGCCAAGGGTCTCAGGCAGGTGAATCCCAAGCACGTCCTGACCTGGGAAATCGAGTTGAAACCGGGGGCGGAGGTGAAACTGACGTACCTTTATCAGGTATACATTCGCGACTAGACCCGATGGGGCGAGCCGTACGGAATCGGAGCAGCCGCCGCTCAAGGGCAAGAGAGGGCCGGCATGGATTTTTTTAGGCTGAAGGAAAGCGGGACGACGGCGGGAAGAGAGATCCTCGCTGGCGTCGTTTCGTTCATGGCCATGGCCTATATCATTTTCGTCAACCCGAAAATACTGGCCGCCGCCATGGGCGAGGAATTCGTTCCGGCCTTGGTGGTCGCCACCTGCTTCGGCGCCGGGATCCTGAGCATCCTGATGGGGCTGGCCAGCAATTATCCCCTGGCCCTCGCCCCGGGCATGGGCCTGAACGCCTTCCTGGCTTACGGCGTGATCATCGGCCTGAAGGTTCCCTGGCAGACGGCGATGGGAGTCGTTTTCCTGGAGGGTGCGATCATCACGGTCCTGGTCCTGACCCGGGTCCGGGAGGGGGTAATGAACGCCATCCCCCTCGACCTGAAGCGCGGCATCGGCGTGGGCATCGGCCTGCTCATCGCCCTGATCGGGTTGCAGAATGCCGGGCTGGTCGTCCCTGATGCGGCGACCATGATCGCTTTCGGTCCCTTCGGCCCGGAAAGCCTGGTGGCGGTATTCGGGCTTGCCTTGTCGGCGGTCCTGATGGTGAAAAAGATCCGGGGAGCCTTGCTGATCGGCATCATGGCATGCACGGCGACGGCCGTCCTCTGCGGACTGGTCCGCCTGCCGGCCATGCCGCTGGCCGGCGTCAAGGCGGAGTATTTCCGCACGTTCTTCGCCCTGGACATCGGGGGCGCCCTGCGCCTGGGTCTGCTGGGAACCGTTTTCGCCTTCCTGATCACCGATTTCTTCGACACCATGGGATCGGTCGTCGCGGTCGGGGAACAGGCCGGTTTCCTGGACGAGGCCGGCCGGATGCCGCGGCTGAGGCACGTCCTGCTGGTCGATTCCCTGGGCGCCCTCGGCGGCGGGCTGTTTGGCTGCAGCTCGGTGACGACCTACGTGGAAAGCGCCGCTGGAGTGGGCGAGGGGGGGCGCACGGGACTGACCTCGGTGGTCGTGGGCCTGCTGTTCCTGCTGGCCGTTTTCTTCACGCCGCTGGTGGCCATCGTGCCCTACTACGCCACGGCCCCGGCCCTGGTCCTGGTGGGCTTTCTCCTGATCGCCGGCGTGCGTTCCATAGGCTGGGATGATCCCGGCACGGCCCTGCCGTCATTCTTAACCATCATCATGATCCCCTTCACTTTCAGCATCGCCAGGGGCATCGGCTACGGCTTCATTTGCTACGTGCTGTTGAAGCTGCTGACCGGAAAGGTCCGCGAGATCCACCCGCTGATGGCTCTGGTCTCCATCCTGTTCGCCGTCGATTTCTATATTTCTTGAAGCGAGGATGGAAACCGCTTCAGGGATTCGCCCTGGGCGGCTCTCCATAGATCCGGGCGAATTCTTCGGCAAAAGCGCTCTTGCCGCAGAGCATCATGGCGGCCAGCGGCATGCGCTTCTTGGCCTCGGCGGCCAGGCGCAAGGCCAGTCCGCGGATGTCCCATTGGGCGTTCTCGTCGGCCCGCAGCCGGACGAAATGATAGAGTTCCCTCAGATTCATCTTCATCAGCACGCGGCGGCGATGGGAATTGGTCAACAGGTAGTCGGCCGCCGCGCCGACCCGTTCCCCGAGGCGCCGGAAAGCGCGGTCGGTGGCCTCGATGATCTCCATGAATTCTCCGTCCAGGCCGGCCTCGCGGATGCTCTCCGGCACGGTGCATCCCAGCTCCGGGTCATAGTTCGCGGCCAGAAGCGTGGCCATGCGATGGCGCTTGAGCTGAGCGAAGTTGGAGGCGCTGACAATGGCCTGAAAGGCGATGCCGGCCATCTCGAACTCCCGGGGCGGGGCGTCGAAGAACTGCATGCTCCTGAAGAAATCGCGGAACAGGGAGCGCTTGCGTGCCTGAGGAAGGCGTTTCACGGCGAGCGCTGCCGCGGGCAGGCCGAGACCATGGCGGGCGGCGAGGCCCGAGGCCAGGAGCAGATCATCGGCCGCCGGGGTCGAGGAAACGATCTTCAGCTCCGAACCGGCCGGCGCCATCCTTGGCCGGGGGAGGGATTCCGGGGATTCATCCGGGATTGGGAAGGCCTGGCGCTCGAATGGCGACGGTTCGGGGAACAGGATGATGGAGGGAGCGATGGGCAAGACCAGCGCATACAGTTTTGCGCCGATTTCCCGCACCTCCCGCCGTGGGCTGAGACGGAACCGGCGCAGCAGGTGCTCCAGGTTGCGGGCATTGATGGTCATGCCGACCTGACCGCGGCTAGCCAGCGGCAGGATGTAGCGGGAGTCTTCCTTGGCCCAGTTTTCGACCTGTTTCCGTCCGCCGGCGCAGGCGAGTTCTTGGGGGAAGCGCCGGCGCAGTCGCCGGTGCAGCGCATGGAAGGCCTTGAAATAGAAGCGGTTCTGCCTTCGCACGGTCGCCAGGAACAGCTTCTTGCACTCCGCATCCCCGATCTCCCGGGGCATGACCTGGTCGCCCTCCAGAGTGACGTAGCGCTGCGATTTTTCCGTGTAGGACACCAGGCGGAATTTTTCGATCTCCTCCAGGGCCAGCCGCGAGACGCCCATGATGTCGAAGTTGAAGACCGCATGCTCGGCCACCGAGTGATGCCCCATCTCGAAGATAATCCGCTGGTTCGACCGGCGGGCCTTCACGACGTCCTGGCAGGCCTTCTTGCGCAATTGATCGACCGGCAGGGAGCTGCGGCTGATGCGGGCGTAGGCGGCGCTGAGCGTTTCCGGAGTCAGATACGGCTGGCCGTCGGGATCCAGCCGCCGCAGAACGTCCGTGTCGATGTTGAATCCGGCCAGTTTGACCCGCAAGGATGCCTCCCGCAAAACGCGCGCCGCCGTCAGAGCAGCTTCTGGTCCGCGATCTGCGCCATGACTTCCTGGGCGCTTTCGTCGATGGATTGGTGGTTCCAGACATCGCAGGACGCCAGACGGTCCTGCTCGATGATGCGGCCGTACAGCGCGTCCAGCTGCGGGCAAAGCTCCAGCGGGTATTCGCGCAGCCCGGCCTCGGGGATCCTTTTTTTCAGCACCTTTGCATCGATCCGGATTCGGAAGATCGCGGTGTAGGTGGGCAGCCAGAAACGATAGAGGGTTTCCAGCAGGTCCTTTCTTTCCTTGGCGACGCCGTTGCCGTGCTTGGCATCGAGTGCCCTCTGCCACTCCACCCAGTGGTCCAGGAGCGACCCGTCGCAGAGCAGGAAGTCGGGATGGTTCTGGGAACGGACGTTCTCCTCGTTGATTTGGTTGGTGATGAAGAAGAACTGGCTGACGAAGCCGGGCTTCTGGTCGAAGTCGAACGGGCTGTTCAGCCGCAGGTCCATAACGTCTTCCACGCGGTATTTCAATGACAGGAGCTTCTTCACTTCCGCCAGGATCGAGGTCCTGCCGCTGCCGGGGATCCCCGAAAAAGCGATTTTGTGCATGGGGAAATTGTAGGCGACATCCGCCGCAAAGTCAAATTTACTTTTGCGGGAAATTTTGCTATGATGGGAGCCGATGGAATTCGTAGCCCAACGGAATCATCCGCAGCGACCACGAACATGACCAACCAGGAAATCTCCCGCGCCTTCGACAAGATGGCCTTTTTTCTGTCGTTGAAGGACGAGAACGAATTCAAGATCAGCGCCTACAGCAAGGCCGCCAAAAGCATCCGCGAGCACCTGATCCCCATCGAGGACATGCTGCTGGCCGGGGAAGACCTGACCCGGATCGAGGGCATCGGCAAGGTGTTGGCCCAGAAGATCGAGGACCTGGTCATCCTCGGCTCGCTGAAGAGCCTGGACGATTTGCTGCTGGAATTCCCCGACAGCCTGTATGAATTGTCCCAGATCAAGGGAATCGGGCCCAAGACCATCGGGAAAATCTTCGAAACGCACAAGCTCAAGTCCCTGGACGAACTCAGATCCTTTCTGCTGCGCGGAGAAAAGCTCTGCATCGCAGCCCCCTACGAATGCCGCATCCGGGAATTTTTTAAAAAATGAACGTCGTTTTGGCCTCGGCGTCCCCGCGGCGCAAAGAACTGCTGCAGATGATCGGCATCCAACCGCAGGTCCTCCCCCCGGATATCGAGGAGATTCTCCACCCCGGAGAAGCGATCGAGGAATTCCTGCGCCGGGTGGCCATCGCCAAGGGTATCGCCGTGTACCGCAAGAGCTTTTTCCAGAGCCTGCTGGTCAGCGCCGACACCGTGGTCCTCCTCGACGGCTCGTCGATCGGCAAGCCGGGCGATCGCGGCGAGGCCCAGGCGATGCTGCGCCGCCTGTCGGGGCGGATGCACCAGGTGCTGACCGGCTTGGCCGTGATGCACCAGGGAGAAACCCGCTTCGCCATTTCCCGCACCCGTGTATTTTTCAAGGCGCTGGAGGACAGGGAGATCGATCTCTATCTGGACCACGAGCATTTCCTGGACAAGGCGGGCGCCTATGCCATCCAGGGACGGGCCGCCCTCTTCGTGGAGCGGATCGAGGGCTGCTTTTTCAATGTCATGGGATTCCCCCTGAACCTGTTCTATCGCATGCTCATCGAGCGCGGAGTGCACCTGGATGATTGAAGCGGGGAAAGGGCCGCAGGACAGGGAGACCGTCCTCATCCCCGGCGTCCGAAGCCTCTCGCGCATGGGCATGGGCGGCATCCCGATCCAAAGGCTGGAGGTGAGCGCCTCGGACCGCGTTCTGGAAAAGGCCGTTGACTGCGGCATCGCCTTTTTTGACACCGCGCGCATCTACACCGACAGCGAAAGCAAGTTCGGGCGGGTCTTGTCCCGCCACCGCCGGCGGGTGATCATCGCCAGCAAGTCGTTTCAACGCGGGGCCGCGGAGGTCCAGCGCGACATCGAAGAGAGCCTGCGGCAGCTGCGGACAGATTATATCGACATCTACCAGTGCCACAACGTGGCCAGCATGGAAGAACTGGAGCGGGTCCTTTCTCCCGGCGGCGCCGTGGCCGCGATGATCAAGGCCAAGGAGCAGGGCAAGATCCTTCATGTCGGCATCACCGGGCACAAGCCCGCCATCGTGGCCATGGCGCTGGCGCGCTTTCCTTTCGCCACCGTCCAGGTCCCGTGTAATTTCATGGAAACCGGGGCCATGAAGGAACTCATCCCCGAGGCGCATCGGCAGCGGGTCGGCGTCATCGCCATGAAGCCGGTGGGTGGCGGCAACATCCGCGAGACGGGCCTGAACTTCCGCTTCATCTTCAACCATGGGATCGATGTGGCCATTCCGGGGATGGACTCGGAGCGGCAGGTCCTGGAAAATGTGGCGGCGCTGGCCGACCTGTCGCCGCTGCGCGCGGAGGAGACCGCCCGGTTGCAGGCCGAGAAGGACCGCCTGGGCGACCATTTCTGCCGCCGCTGTGAATACTGCATGCCCTGCCCCCAGGGCCTGCCGATTTCCTTTCTTCATGTACTCAGGAACTACTACTTCCATTACCACCTGAAGGACTGGGCCCTGGAGCGGCTCGCCGCCCTGCCCAAGGCCTTCAAGGATTGCGTCGCCTGCGGCCAGTGTGTGCCGAAGTGCCCCTATCACCTCGACATGCCGACGATCTTCCGCGAGACCTGGGAGCGCATCCAGGCCGACCGGTCTTTGTCGGATGGGGGGTGAATGTTGCCCGGCCCGGAGGGAAAGATCCCTTTACTCTGCGCCGGCAGTGGAATATAATCCGGGCATGGACGCGCGGAGCCGGATCGAGGAAGAGAAGCTGCAGAACATCCTGAATCCCCGCAAGTCCAACCGCGAATTCAAGATCACCATCCGCTTCCAGAAGCACCTCTCGCGCAATTTCGAGAAGGCATTGGCCCTGGCCCGCAAGAACGCGCATTTCATGGAGGAGGGAGAGGGGGATTTTTACAAGGCCTACGCCAGCTTTCATCCCCAGGATGTCGAGGGTCTGTTCGAATTGTTCGAGTTGGTCAAGGACCATGAAACGACGAAAATCTTCCTGAACAACAAGGCCATCCCCTATGTGCAGGACCTTTGGCTGTTCCTGCTTTGGTTCTACCGGGTGAAATGAAATCGATAAAAAAGAGCCTCGACAACTTGACTTTTTTCCGCAATTAAATTATAAGTTCACTTTGCTGAGGAGGTTCGTATGAAAAAACTTTGGTCGGTTTTGCTCATACTGTTCTTGGCCGCCGTAATCGCCGCCAGTTTCGCCGCCTGCGACAAGCTGAAAATCACCAACCTGAAGGCCAACAAACATTTCAAGACGGCCAACCGCTACTACAGCGAGGAAAAGTTCAAGAAGGCCATCAGCGAGTACGAGGCCGCGCTGGAACTGAATCCCAACCTGAAGGCCTCCTATTATTATCTTGGCTCGAGTTACATCATGGTCTACCGCCCCGGAGACGACTCGGAGCAGAACAAGGAATACGGGACAAAGGCCGTCAAATACCTCCAGAAAGCCCTGGGGCTCAATCCGGACAACGAAAATATCATCCAGGCGCTCGGGGACATCAACGACAAGCTGCGCAACTTCGAGGAGGCCGAGAAGTATTACCTGCGTGTGCAGAAATTCACTCCCGATGACCCGGTTTCCTACTACAACCTGGCCGGTTTCTACAACAACAACGGCAAGTACGACAAGGCCATCGATATGTACGAGAAGCGGATCGCCCTGGATCCGGAAAACCCGGAAGGATATCTTTACCTGGCCGGGTTTTACCAGGACAAGCGCAAGTGGGACGACGCCATCAAGAACCACGAAATCAGGATTGAGAAGATCGCCACCTCCTCGATGGACGAGAAGGAAAAGAACGAACTCCTGGCCGACGCCTACTACCGGCTGGGTGTTGTCATCTGGAACAAGAGCTACCAGACCCCTCCCGACATCATGGGCCCGGTCGAGAGGCTGCAGGTCGTGGAGAAAGGATTTGAGGCCCTGAACAAATCCGTCGAGCTCCATCCCAACTTCCCCGATCCCTGGGCCTACATGAACCTGCTCTATCGCCAGAAGGCGATCGCCGAGCCCCTGAAGGCCGCCGAATACACCAAGCAGGCCGAGGCCATGGCCCAGAAGTTCCAGGATCTCCGCAAGCGGAAATTGGCCACCGAGCAGTTCATGAAGGACCTGGCCAAGGAAAAATAAAACCGGAAAGCGAAAACCCCTTGTTCTTCCCAGGGCAAGGGGTTTTTTTATTGACGGGTTGTACTAAAAAGGTTATATTTGCGGGATGAAGATCAATACCAAGATCCGCTATGGGCTGCGCATGCTTATCGCCATCGCCCAGGCCAATTCCCTGGTGAACACGACCGATCTGGGTGAACGCATGCAGGTTTCCCCCAAGTATCTGCGCAAGCTGGTTGGCCCCCTGGAGAAGGCCGGTTTGGTCCGCAGCGTCCAGGGCATCCACGGGGGGTACAGGCTGGCCCTCAAGCCCGAGCAGATCACCCTGCAGATGCTGATGGACGCCTTTCAGGAACGGCTGTCGCTCGCCGATTGCGTCGTCGGCAAGAACTGCGGGCTGAAGGATACGTGCCTGGCCAGGCAAGTATGGGAGATGCTCGAAAGAACGCTTCATGATCGCTTTTCTCCCGTCACCCTCGCCGATATCCTGCAACGCAGGCTGGGCAAGCCCTGATCCCCCGGATTTCCTTGTTGTTCGGCGCTCCCGTTAGCCGGCAAGCTTGACATGCCGGGCAAATTATTGTATATTTTCAGCCAAGAAAGATGACCAAATTCAACGCCCTGATTCTGATGTGCCTGTTCCTTTGCATCGGCCGAGGATTTTCCCAGGACGATTTCCTGAAGATCGAATGCGAGGTGTCCCCGCGCCACATCCTCCAAGGCAACGAGGGGCTGCTGAAAATCAGGATCGCCGCGCGCAACGGGGTCCGGATTTCGGCCAATCCCGAATTCCTGATCCAGCTGGAGGAGAACGAGAACGTTTCGTTCGCCAAGATATTTTTCGCCGGATCGGAACTGAACCTGCCGACCACCCAGGAGAAGGAAGGGGTGTTCCTGGATCCGCAGAAGGAGATCGAGGTCCCCTTCTCGTTGAACGACAGCGCCCTGATCGGCAACCTGACCATCAGCGGAGAAATCATCTTCACCCTCCTGCTCCAGGACAACTGGTCGGTGAAGACCTCCCAGAAATTCTCGGCCAATTTCATTTCCCGCCGCAATTACAAGATCAAGAAAAAATGAATTCCGCTCACAGCAGACCTTGCTGGCAATACCAGCCGATCGTTTCCTCCAGAGCCGCCTCCAGAGTGAATCGGGGTTGAAAATGGAGGCGGGCGGCGATTTTTTCGCTCGAACATACCCAGGCCGGATATTTCATTTCAATGAACTTATCTCGGTTGAAGATCGCCTTTTTCCCAAAAGTGCGGATTCGGGTTTCGCTGAACTCGGCCAGCACGCGGCCCAGGATCCGTGGGATCATGATCCGCTTCGTTTTTTCTTTGCCCAGAAGCCGGGCGGCCAGCCCCATGAATGTCCGCCACTCGATCGGTTCCGGGTTGGCGATGTAGAATATCTCGTCCTGGCAAGGGCTGAAAGCCGCCGCCGCCATGCCGCGCACTAGGTCCTTGACGTACACCACCGAGTACCAGTGCTCCTTTCGCCCGAGAACGGGGAGGATCCCCCGGCGCACGATGCGCAGGGCTTCGAGCATGTCCATGTCGCCCGGACCGAATACGACCGGGGCACGAACGACGACATGGGGGGCCGCGCAGTGGGCGGCGAGGATTTTCTCCTGGGCTAGCTTGCTCTTGCCGTACAGGGAAATCGGATCGGCGGGCATTTCCTCGCGCAGTCGTGTGACCTGGCGGTTGGGCCCGGCGGCCGCCAACGACGAGAGCAGGAGGACCTTGCGCAACGCCGGCAGGGGCCGCAGCCTTTCCAGCAGCGAGCGGGTGCCCTCCTGGTTGACGCGAATGAACTCCCGCGGGGATACGGCCTTGGTGACCGCCGCCAAATGGAATACCACTTCGGTGGCGGGCGGGAGGGGCTCGGACGCGAAGAGATCGCCGTGGACCACGGAAATGTCGTCGTGGAATTCGAATGTCTTAAGCTTGCCGCTGTCCCGGACCAGCGCATGCACGCGGTGCTTTTTTTCGGCCAGGAGCTCCCGGATCAGATGGCTGCCGACGAATCCCGTTCCGCCGGTGACGAGTATGTGCATGGAAAAATTCTATAGAATCCGCAGCAATTATGCAAACGAGGAGTGAACGATGGATGTTTTCAAGAAGTGCTTCGAATTCACCCGGGTCGAGGACGCGAAAAACTCCGGGCTCTATCCCTATTTCACCGAGATCGAGAAAGTGGAGGGCAACCACGTCTGGGTCGGCGGGAAAAAAATCCTCATGGTCGGCTCCAACAACTATTTGGGACTCTTCGATGATCCGAAAATCAAGGCCTCGACCATCGCCGAGGTCCAGAAATACGGCTCCTCCACCTGCGGCTCGCGCTTCCTGAACGGAACCTATTCCCTGCACGTCGAACTGGAAAAGAAGCTGGCCCGCTTCATGGGCAAGGAAGAGGCCCTGACCTTTTCCACCGGCATGCAGACCAACCTGGGGACCATCTCGGCCCTGGCGGGGCGCGACGATGTCATCATCCTGGACCGCATGGTCCACGCATCGATCATGGACGCCGTGCGCCTTTCCTACGCCCATGTGGCCAAGTTCAAGCACAACGACATGAAGGACCTCGAGGACAAGCTGGCCCATCAGCCTGCCGAGAAGGGCAAGCTGATCATCGTCGACGGGGTCTTCAGCATGGAGGGCGAC
>JAFGST010000178.1 GCA_016934475.1 Candidatus Aminicenantota bacterium
CTACAGCGACGGCGAATTCCTGGTGCTGCAGGTGAAATAGGATGCCATACATGAGCAAGAGGGAATTCGCCGTTTTCCTGCTGCTGCTGCTGCTGTTCGGGGTGGTCTTCACCCGGCACGGCGCGCACCTGCTGTTCTCCCTCATCGGAGCCTGGATCCTGTTCCAGGCGCTGGTCAAGCGCAACCGGACGGTGTGGATCGTGCTGGCCAGCGTGGCGCTCAGCGTCATTGTCTTCGAGTACGTGGGCGGCAAGATCCTGAAGCGGAGGATGGCCAGGGAATTCCAGTCCGAGCTGACCCATTACCCCAAGCCCGATCCCCGGCGCGGATTCAACGAAGACGGCGTGCGCACCTTCGGCGGCCACCCGCGGTCCGCCTTCACGCCGGCGTCGTTCAACTTCATCTTCCTGGGCGATTCCTTCACCCAGGGCTACATGGTTCCCAAGGACGACTCCTTCCCCTTCCAGCTGGGGGAGCTGCTGGAAAAGGCCTGCCCTGGCTTCCGGTTCCAGATCGCCAATTTCGGCTGGATCTCGGCGTCGCCGCTCCTCTCCCTGGAGCGCCTGAAGCAACTGGGCGCCAGGTACAGCCCCGACGTCGTCTTCCTGTGCCTGGACATGACCGATTTCCATGACGACGTCAAGTACCGCGACCGCCTGGAAAACCCCTCCTGTTTTTCCCCCTTCACCTTCCTGCTCTACCGCTTCCGCCTGGCGCCGCAATGGCAGGCCTTCAAGAAGGGCCTGCGCTTTCGCGCCAGCGAGCCCGCCGTCCCCGAGGAGCGCTATTTCATCGTCAACCAGCCCCTGGAGAAAAGCCGCAAATACCTGGGCGAGATCGAGCGCAACATCCGCGCCCTCGACGCCTACTCGCGCGACACGCTGGGGGCGCGGTTCGTCCTGGTGCTGCTGCCGCGCCACATCCAGTACAACGCCGACGAGACGCCGCGCAACAGGCTGGAGCCAGGGGAGTACACGCCCATGGGCCCCTACGTCATGGAGCCGTTCGCCTGGCTCGCCGGGTTCGGCCGCGAGGTGGAGTTCCCGGTCTTCTCGCTCCTGGACGACTTCAGGAACTCCGGGGTGTTCCCCACCTGCTTCGCCACCGACCCGCACTGGAACCGGCAAGGGCACGCCGTGGCCGCCCGGGGCATGATGCGGATCCTGCGCGAGCTCTCCTCCAGCGGGCAACTGCCGCTGCCCCTGGCGGCGCCGCGCTGACGGCCGCCGCCGCGGTTGACAGCGACCCGTTTTCTTGGTACATTATGCTTTCCCGAACACAAAGAAAAACATGCGTATTTTAGGGATTTCGGCATTCTACCACGACAGCGCCGTGTGCCTGGTCCGCGACGGGGAGATCGTCTTCGCCGCCCAGGAGGAGCGTTTCTCGCGCAAGAAGCACGATTCGGAGTTCCCGGAAAATGCGCTGCGCCGCTGCCTGGAATACACCGGCACCACGCCCGCCGACATCGACACCGTGGCGTTCTACGAGAAGAACATCCTGAAGTTCGAGCGCCTCTTCTCCACCTACATGCAGTTCGCCCCCGCCGGCATCCGCAGCTTTCTCTCGGCCGTGCCGGTCTGGGCCAAGAAGAAGCTCTTCATCAAGGAGATCATCAAGGAGAAGCTGGGGCGGGACGACATCCCCTTCCTCTTCCCCTCGCACCACGAGTCGCACATCGCCTCCGCGTTCTATCCCTCCCCCTTCCAGGACGCGGCCGTCGTCACCCTGGACGGCGTGGGCGAATGGGACACGCTGACCATCGCCAGCGCCCGCGGCAACGACTTTCGCATCCTCAAGCGCATCACCTTCCCCCACTCCCTGGGCCTGCTGTATTCGGCTTTTACCTACTTCACGGGTTTCAAGGTCAATTCCGGAGAGTACAAGCTGATGGGGCTGGCGCCCTACGGGGAGCCCGTGTACAAGGAGCGGATCCTCCGGGAGCTGATCGACGTCAGGGAGGACGGCTCGTTCCGCCTGAACCTCAAGTATTTCAACTATCATACCGGGCTGACCATGACCAACCGCCGCTTCGCCGAGCTGTTCGGAACGACGCGCCGCAAGCCCGAAACCGAGCTGCGCCAGGTCGACATGGACCTGGCGGCGTCCGTCCAGGCCGTCCTGGAGGAGGTCATGGAGGGGATCGTGCGCTTCGCCCGCCGCCAGGTGGACTCGGAGAACCTCTGCCTGGCCGGCGGCGTGGCCCTGAACTGCGTGGCCAACGGCAAGATCCTCAAGAAGCAGATCTTCCGCAACATCTGGATCCAGCCGGCCGCCGGCGACGCCGGCGGAGCCCTGGGCGCGGCCCTGGCCGTCTGGCACCGGCACCTGAAGAACGAGCGCCGGGTGGACGGCGGACGCGCCCTCCAGGGAGGCTCCTTCCTGGGCCCGCATTACACCCGCGAGCAGGTCAAGGCCTTCCTGGACGAGCGCGGCATCCGCTACCGCGAATTCCCGCGCCCGGAGCTGTGCCGCGAAGTGGCGCGCCTGATCGCCGGGCAGAAGATCATCGGCTTCTTCCAGGGCCGCATGGAGTTCGGACCGCGGGCCCTCGGCGGCCGCAGCATCATCGGCGACGCCCGCTCCCCGGAGATGCAGTCCAAGATGAACCTCAAGATCAAGTTCCGCGAGTCCTTCCGCCCCTTCGCCCCATCGATGCTCGAGGAGCACACCGGCGACTACTTCGATTTCCACCACCCCTCGCCCTACATGCTGCTGGTCTACGACATCAACGAGAAATACCGCCTGCCGCTGCCCGCCGACCAGCAGCAGGTGAAGGGGCTGGCCAAGCTGCCCCTGAAGCGCTCGACCGTGCCGGCCATCACCCACGTCGACTACTCGGCGCGGCTGCACACGGTCAACCGCGAGACCAACCCTTATTACTATGCCGTCATCGACGAGTTCTACAAGATGACCGGCTGCCCGGTGATCATCAACACGTCGTTCAACGTCCGCGGCGAGCCGATCGTTGAAAGCCCGGAGGACGCCTACCGCTGCTTCATGAGGACGAACATGGACTACCTGGTGCTGGAGAATTTCCTGATCGAGAAGCAGGAGCAGGAATTCATCGCCGTCGACGAAAGCTGGATGAAGGAATTTCCCCTGGATTGAGATGAAAACCATACGCTATCAACCCCGGCAGGTGCGGCTGTTCCTGGCCATCCTGCTCGCCTTGCTGGCCTTTCTGACCCTGCGCCTGACCCGCGGGGCGGCGCCGTCGGCCCGCATCGCCTGGCTGGCGGCAGAGGCGGCGGTGATCGGAATCCTGATGGGATTCCCGCGCGTGTTTTTCCCCGTCTACCGGGTGATCCTGACCGCCAGCGGCGCCCTGGGCAGCGCCATATTCGCCTTGCTGTCCATCCTCGTCTTTTTCCTGGTGCTGACGCCCATCGCGCTGCTGATGCGCCTGGCCGGCAAGAGGTTCGTCAAGGCACGCCCCGATCCCTCCCTGGCCAGCTACTACGAAGAGGCGGACGGGCCGGGCGACGTGCACAAGCAATTCTAGGAGTTCACACGATGGGAAAACTTTCGATCCTCAAGGAAATGTGGGAATTCGTCAAGCACAAGAAGCAATACTGGCTGATCCCCATCGTCATCACCCTGCTGCTGCTGGGATTGCTTCTCTTTCTCACCGAGGGTAGCGCCATCGCTCCCTTTATTTATACCCTGTTCTGATCTCCGGCCGTATCCGCTCGGTTTCCGCTTCGTCAACGTCCGCGCTGTCCCCCAACTCCGCCATTTCACTCTCGCGGCCGCTGCTGTCCACGGCGCTCACCGCGTAACAGTACACGAGTGGCGTTGATCCCAGCGTACGGTCCAGGTATTCCATGCTGGAAAGGTTTCCGGCATTGAGGGTGTGCAGGTAACTGTACCCCCCCCCGCCGACCTTACGGCGATAGATCTTGTAGGAAACGATCTTGGCGCCGATCTCTTCATTGCGCGGATTGGAATTCCAGGTCAGGCGGTAGAGATATTCGATGGAGAAAAGATTGCGGTTTTCGTGACGCTCGTATTGCACATTCAACGGAGGGGCAAGACCCAGCACGTCCACTTCCCCGGTGGCCGTGGCCGTTGCTCCGGCATCGTCGGTAACCTTGAGGGTGATTAGAAAGCGGCCCTTGCTTGCGTAGGTGTGCTGGGTGGTGACACCCTTGCCGGTGGAGGACAAATCACCGAAAGACCATTGGTAGCTGACAATCTGTCCGTCGCTGTCGGTGGAAGCACTGGCGTTAAAACTGACGCTCAAAGGGTACAGACCGGAGGTGGGGCTGAAAATGAAGCGAGCAATAGGCGGAATGTTCAGGATCGGTCCCGGGGTGGGCGTCCCATCGCCGTTGATGTTTACATAAACCGAATCATTTCTATTGACATAGGCGACCACCGCCGTCGAGCCATCGTGGCTGAGAGCACAGCTTGTGTAATCGGGCCGTGAAAGGGCTTCGTTGATCCGATTGTGCCCCGTCCAGACACCGTTCTGCATCCAGTTGAAAAAAATCTGGTTGGGGGCGAGTTCCATGGTAAAGATGTTGTTTTTATCTTTGACATCGATGTCCAAGTTGCTGTATTTGTGCACATCGTTACCGGAAACGACGAACTTGGGCGAAAAACCATTACCCGTCCAGTATTTGTAGATTGAGATTCGTGAAGCGGTATCGTTATAGTTGTCCTGATAGAACACGTGGGGAATACGGTTGGGATCGGTCGCGATGCGTGGACGGTGGATGCCATCGCGTACATCGATCGGATCACCGAAAGAACCATTGGCGGTGTTGGTTCGTCGGCAATAGGCGACGGTGTAATCCCCCCACAAATGCTGCCAGGCGATGTGCACATAGCTGGAGTCGACGGCCACATCGGGGTGTTTGGAACGACCCGAGAGCGGCCATGTCTCAAGCCGAACACGGGTGCCGTACATGCTGACAAATTGACAACGAGCGGCAGGTTGGACCATGTAAGCGAGAAACACATTGTTGTTCTCGTCTACCGCCATGCGAAGGTTCTCCACCTTTCGATTGACAAATCCTCCCGGCAAGGTGCCGGTGATGTTCAGAACGATCATCGTACTGACACTGGACCAACTGGAACCGTTAAAAAAACGGTATTTGATATATTGGGTGTTTGAATTGTAATCGTTGCACTCCACCCAGGCGATGTGAATAAAGCCCCGTTTATTGATCCACATGATGGGCTCGTAGGCCAGGAGCGAGGACTCGGAGATCCGGCGCACGTACTCGCCGCTGTTGCCCTTGACCGCGCCCAGGTGGATCTTTGCTCCCGCCTCGTAGACGACGTAAATCTTTCCCTCCGGTGAAAAGCGCACCTCCGGCTTCTTGTGATCGACGCCCCCCTGCTCGGCGATGCAAATGGGGGCGCTCCAGGCGGCGAAAACCGCCGGAGCCAGCGCCAGCGCCAGGGCGAGGGAAACGACGATCCGGGCCATGGTCGAATGTTTTCGCTTGCTCATGGGTAAGATATAACATAATTCGTCCGCTTTTTCAATTTGCCGGCATCGGGCCCCGGTCACGCCGGCCGAGGTGATTTCGCCGCTGGGCATTGACTTTGGCGCTGGATATGGTTAAATACACCAGGGCACCGGCTCACGGCGCCCGCAGCAAGAGAGGATCATGAACGACCAGAATCAACGCGCGGTCTCGTCGGTATACGACTACTGGCAGGCGCGCCCGCTCGGCGTGCAGTACCGGCCCGACCGGGAAGCCGAGGTCGGCAGCCCCGAGTTTTTCGCCCAGATCCGCCCCTGGATGAACCCCTTCAAGTTCCCCTGGATCATGGAGCGCATCGAGCGCGAGGCCGCGCGGCTTCGGGGTCGCCACCTGCTGGAGATCGGCTGCGGCATGGGGTTCGACAGCCTCGAGTTCCTGAAGCGCGGCGTGCGCGTGACAGCCACCGACCTCACCGACGCGGCGGTCGAGCTCGCCCGGGCCCATTTCTCCTGCGCCGGCGTCCGGGCCGAGGAGGTGCGCCGCGAGAACGTCCTGGCCCTGAGCTTCGCCGACGCCACCTTCGACGCCGTCTGGGCCAACGGCGTCCTGCATCACACCGGGGACACGCCCCGGGCGATCGCCGAGGTGCGCCGCGTGCTCAAACCGGGGGGCCGGGCCATCATCTCCCATTTTTACCGCCGGCCATCCTGGATGTACGTCCTCTCCCGCTTCGGGCGCGAGAACATCGAGCACAAGGAGCAGGACCCCCCGGTCACCGACTTCTTCACCGAAGCCGAGATCCTGGACATGTTCCGGGGCTTCGTCGTCGAGGAGGCGGTTCCGGAGCACTACCGCGCCCTGCCCGTGGCCCGGCGCGGCCTCAAGGCCGCCCTCTACCGCTTCGGCTTCCGGCCGCTGTACAACCTGCTCCCCCTCCCCCTGGCCAGGCGCCTGGCCTACAAGTTCTCGGTGACGGCCGTCAGGACGGAGGGCCCCGCCGCATGAAGCCGGGCCGAGGCCGGTGGAAACGGGCGTGAAACCATGAGCGGAAGCGGCCGCAGCGCCAAGGTCTTGAAGGCCATCCTGGCAGGCGCCGGCGTGCTCTACGTCGCCGCCTACCTGCTGACCGCGCTGGCCCGCATCGCCTATCCCTACGAACTCGAAGCCATGGAGGGGGGCATGGTCGACCATGTCCTGCAGCTGCTGGGCGGCGGAACGCTCTACGGACCGCCCTCCTTGGGATTCGTTCCCTACGCCTATCCTCCTCTGTACTTCTACCTGGCCGCCGCGCTGACGCGCCTCCTGGGCGCGGGCTTCCTGCCCCTGCGCCTGATCTCCCTCGCCGCCTCGCTGGGCGTCATGGTCCTGGTCTATTCTTTCGTGCGCCGCGAAACGCGGCAGCGCTCATGGGCCTTCGTTGCCGCCGCCCTGTTCGCCGCCACCTACCGGCTGAGCGATGCCTGGCTCGACCTGGCCCGCATCGACTCCCTCTACCTGCTGCTGATCCTGCTGTTCGCCTTCCTTGTCCGCTTCCATTCCGGCCGTGGCGGTTTCACGGCACCAGCGCTGGTCCTGCTGCTGGCCTTCCTGACCAAGCAGTCGGCGCCGATGATCGCCCTGCCGCTCCTGGCCTACGCCGTCTTCTTCGAGAAGCGCCGCGGGGCTTGGCTGCTGGGGCTGTCGGCGGCGTTGACGGCCGGCGCCGTTTGGATCATGAACCTGGTGCATCATGGCTGGTACACGTATTACATATTCGACCTCACCGGGCAGCGCTGGGCGCAGAAGGTCGTTCCCCGGCGCATCGCCGGATTCTGGACCGACGACATGCTGAAGCCCCTGGGGGTCGCCCTCTTCCTGTTTCTGGCCTTTCTGCTGTTCGAATGGGGAAGCGAGGGAAAAAAGCGCTTTTTCTTTTACGCCGCCTTCGCCGCGGGCATGATCGGCAGTGCCTGGTTCTCCCGGCTGGAATACGGGGCCTACGGCAATGCCCTGCTCTCGGCCCACGCCATGCTGGCCATCGGCTTCGGCCTGGGAATCTCGCGCTTCTGGGGTGCGGCGGCGGCGCCCGCGTTCCGGACGTTCCTGTTCGCGGCCGCGCTGGTCCAGCTCGCCCTTCTGGCCTACAATCCCCTGCCCCTGGTTCCCGACGCCGCCGACCGCAGAGCCGGCGACCACCTCGTCCGGACGCTGAAGGCGCTACCGGGCGACGTCATGGTCCCGGGCCACGGCTTTCTCACCCACATGGCCGGCAAGCGCCGCTTCGCCCACGAGGTGGCCCTGAAGAACCTGACGCGCATCGATCGCGGTCCAGTCGGGGCTGCATTGGAGCGGGAAGTCGAGCAAGCCATCGCCGGGCGACGTTTCGCCGCCCTGGTTCTGGACACGCCCAACTGGTTCCGGCCCGTCTTGGAGCGCGGCTACGAGTTTCGCCGCGCCGTCTTCCCTGACCGCGCCCATTTCTGGCCGGTCAGCGGCACCCGGCGGCGGCCGAACCTCATCTATCTTCCGAAAAAGAGCCCGAAGTTTCCCTAGGTCCCGGCTCCGCGGCGGGGCTTACAGCACGATGCCCACGCCCAGGTTCAGCTCCAGCCCGGTCAGGTTCAGCGGATCGTCCAGGTCGGAATCGGGGTAGATGTCCTTGGAGGCCAGGTTGAACTTCACGAACATCTGGGCGAACACCTTCTTGGAAAGCCAGTAATGTCCCCCGGCCAGGGCGTTGGCCCCGATGATCGTGGTCTTGATGTCCCCGGCCGGATTGATGTCCTTGACCAGGAAGACGCTGGGCCCGGCGCCGGCAAAGACGCTGAGCTTGTCCTGCTTCACCAGGAAGTAGCGCACGGCGGCTGAAAGAGGGATCATCCGGAACTTCAGTTCCTCGGGGCTCCATTCGGGCTGGTTGTTCTTGGCGGCCATGCCGCCGCTGGCCCAGAAATCGAGCTTGGAGGCGAAGCGGAACGCCAGCGAGCCGCCGAAGCCGGCCAGCGAGACGTAGGCCTCCTTGAAATTCTTGTCCAGCATCAGGTAATAGGTGCCGTGCGCGGCAAGGCTCAGCCGGCCGCCGAACAGCCCAGCCCTCTCGACACGGGCGGGCTTCTCCTTGCGGATGCGCTCCGGAACCTTGAAAATAACGATGGAGATCACCCGCTCATCCTTGAGCTCCAGGCCCATCTCGGCCACGGCGTATTCGTTGACCAGGTCGAGCAGCTGCTTCTGCGTTTCCAGGCCGGAGACGATCCGCACCGCCGGCCGGCCGTCGATCTCCGTCCGCTCGTACCGGTCGTAGCCCAAGGCTTCGCGGTTGGCCTCCAGGTAGGCGATAAAGGCATCGATCCCCGGCAGTTGCGGCTGGGCCGGCTCCTCGGGCTTTGGCGCCGGCTTTTCCGCCTGCAGCGCCTCCTTCTCCCTGGCCAGCTGCTCCTCGTCGACAACGCGCACCTTCTTGCCCTCGGCCAGGCACTCGAAGCCCGAGACGACCAGGGGCAGGCCGACGCCGAGCCCCTTGGGCACCAGCGTGCGGCCGGCCTCGGTGGCGCCCGTCGTCACGTAGGTTTTCCGGGCTTTCTTCTTCTCGACCACGAAGACGAAGTCGCCCAGGCTGTCCTGCTGCAGGGCCGCAACGGGCACGGTGACGGCTTCGGCATGTTCCCTCTTCAGCTTGCGGACGGTGAACGGGCTGCCGACCTGTATCTGGCCGGCGGCGTTGTCCAGGCGCAGCACCGCTCGGTCATGGCCGGCCTCGACGATCTCGGCACTCGTTTCCGCCTCCTGCCCGGCGAACGTTCCCCCGGCCTGCTCGCCCTCGAGGAAGCGGGCGCTGTCGGCGTCCAGGGCGATGGTCACCAGCAGCTGCTGCTCGGTCACGATCTCCAGCAGGGGCACGCCGGCGGCGATCTCGGCTCCCGGCGCGGCCTGCAGGCTCCGGACGACTCCCGCGACCGGGGCGGAGAATGCCTGGACAAAGGGCGCGGCCTTTTCCTCCAGCAGGGCCAGCGCTTTCTGGTACTCGCGCTCGGCGGCCTGGATGGCCCGCTCGTTCCGCACCTTGGCGTTCTGGCGGGCGACGAGCGCCTGATGCCTGCGCTCGGCTTCCCGGCGCAGCCCGGCGACTTCGTCGCTCTCGCCGACGGTGAGCACGAAAAGCTCCTGGTCGCGCTGCACCTGGGCACCTTCCTCCACCTTGAGGGCATGGAGCACGCCCGGCGCCGGTGCGGCGACGACGACCGTCTCGGCCAGGGCCGGCGCCGTGTAATAGCCGTATTCCCGGAAGGTCTCCGCGCGCGTGAGCTCGACCAGCACCGGAACCTTCCGCGGGCAGGCGGACTTTTTCGCCTCGGCGGCCGCTTTTTTCTTCTCGGCCCGGGCCGCCTTGGCGGCTTCGGCCTCGGCCTTCTTGGCGGCCAGCTTTTCCTGCTTCTCCTTTTCCCGCTGGGCCTTGGCCTCCTTGCGGGCGGCTTCGTCTTCCTGTTTCTTCCGCAGCTCGGCCTCGGCGGCGGCCTTCCTGGCCTCCTCCTTCTCCAGCCGCTCCTTTTCCTTCCTGGCCTTGGCCTCGTCCGCGCGCGCGGCGGCCTCGGCCTTCTTGTCGCCCAGATCGGCCGCGATGGCGGATTCGGCGGCCGGCGCAGGCGTCACGGCGACCTTGATCTTTTTGTTGTCGGAAAGGCACTCGAAGCCGGAAACGATGATCTGGGATCCCGGCGAGAGCCCCTTTTCGATCCGCGTGCGCCCGGCTTCGCTGGCGCCGAGGGTCACATATATCTTCTTGGCCCTTTTCTTCTCGGCGACGTAGACGAAATCGCCCAGGCTGTCCTGCTCCACGGCGCCGTCGGGGATCGCGATGGCCTCGGCATGCTCGACGATCCTCTTGCGGCTGTGAACGATCACGCCCTCGCGCAGCTGCCCCTGGGGATTGGCCACGCGGAGTCGCACCCCACCGTCGCCGGCCGAGACGACCTCGGCCTGAAGCTCGCCTTCCTGGTCCTCGACCGCGGCTGGAAGCGTCTCGCCGACCGTGAACAAGGAGGCGTTCCCGGTCTTGGATTCGACCCGCAGGTTCAGGGGATCGACGATCTCGAAGAGCAGCTCGCCGCTGCCGATCTCGGTGCCGGGGGCCGTCTTGACGCGGACGATGCCGGCCAGCGGAGCGGCAACGACGTGTCCGGCCAGGGAGCGAGCCTGCTCCAAGCTGGCCAGCGCCGCCTGGTAGTCCTTCTCGGCTACTTGGATGGCCCGCTCGCTCTTCTCCTTCCAGTTCTGCCGCGCGGTCAAAATCTTTTTCCTGCGGGCTACCTCCTGCTCGAGCGCCTGGACCTTCTCATCCTGGCCAGCGTTCAACACGGCCAGTTCCTGCCCGCTGTCGACCAGGCTGCCCTCGGCGACCTGGACCTGGGAGACGACGCCGGCGACGGGGCTGAGGATGGGGACCACCTCGGGCCGCGCCGCTCCCTTCAGGCGGGCGTATTCGGAAAACGGGGCCGGCTGGACGGTCTCCACTTCGACCGGCACCCGCCCCGGGCATTTCACTTTTTCCTGTTCCGTGCCCTGGGCGTCCGCGGCGACGGCCGCCAGCGAACCCCCGAGCACCAAGATCACTGCCAGAAATAACGCAAACACGTTGTTTTTCATCGCTGCTCCTTTACTGCGATTGGATTCGGCTGTCCACGGTCATCGGTCTTCGTCGCGCGATTCCGATCCGCTAGAAATTATCGTAGGGGCTCTTGTGGCCCTGGTCGTCGACCGCCGACACGGCGTAATAGTAGGTCTTGTCGGCATCGATGGCGACGTCGGCGAAGGCCCGCTTGTCGGCGTTCACCTCGGCAATCTCCTGATACTCGCCGTCGCCCTCGCGGCGGAAGATCTTGTACTTGACGATGGTGTAGCCGGCGGCGTCGTTCTTGGGATTGGGCTCCCAGGTGACGACGTTACCCTGGCGGTTGAAGACCAGCGTCTGGACCGGCTGGATGGACCAGGTGGCCGGCGCCGTGTAGAGGGCCTTGACGTTGATGACCTTCTCGGCGGAGCCGCGGCCGTTCTTGTCGTCGATGACCGTCAGGCGCACACGGACGTTGTTGTAGCTCTTGTTGAAGCGGTAGGTGATGCTGGCGCCATCGAGCGTCACGTTGTCCTGGATCACCTTCCACTCGTAGCGGACGATGGAGCCGTCCTTGTCGCTGCTGCCATTGGCGTTGAAGGCGACCTCCTCGTCCCAGAACACCGTGTCCTTGTCGGCGTTGATCACGGCGACCGGCAGATCATTGAGCACCAAGGGGTCACTGAGAATGAGGTATACGGCCCCACCCATGTTGTAAGAAAAGGCGCCGATGTCGCTGTTGCTCAGGTCCACCATGGGATTGTCGAGCTTCCCCGAAGCCCCGGGAACCTGAACCACGCCCGCGGGATTCCAAAGGCCGTTTTTCCGCCAATTGAACAGGAAGTCCGTCGCAACCGATTTGAAGACCGCACAGGTGACAATCATATTCTTGTTGTCTTTGACCGCCACTTCGACATTCTGGTATTTCTTTGGCCCGCCACTTACACTCTCCCTTGCAGAGAACCGGTTCCCAAGCCAGTACTTGTAAACGACATGGCGTGAACCAGGATCCGCCCCATCGTTGGCCATGTAAAAATAATGGGGATCACCGTTCTGGTCCAGGTCGATAGCCGGGCGGTGGATCCCTCCCTTGACATCGATCGCTGTCCATTTGGCACCAGGCGTGTTTTCGCGCCGGGCATAATAAACGGTGTAAGCACCCAGCAACTGCTGCCAGCCGATATGCACATAGTTTTGATCCACACACAGGCTTGGATGCTTGCTCCGGCCACCCACCGGCCACTCTTCCTCGGTGACCTTGGTTCCGTAGCGGCTTAGGAACTTGCAGCGCGCGCTCGGCCAAACCATGAAGGCCGTGAATACATTGCCATCGTTGTCCACGGCAATCTTCAGGTTATCGATCTTCTCTTTGTTGAAACTGCTGGGATCGAGGGTGCCGGGGATATTCATATCTTTGATAACCTGAACGGGCGAAAAAGTGCCGTTATCGTAAGAACGGTACATGATCGACTGAATTTCCGCATTGGCATGAGTCGCCTCGGCCCACGTGATATGCACGACTCCGTCTTCGGTGATGTACATATCCGGTTCATAGCAGAACCTCTTTCCATCCGAAACCTTGCCGATTTTCTCTCCTTTCAGGCCAACCCCTGCATATCGGAAAAGATATACGTCCTTCCGCTCCAGATCTGCGTTATGGGCCATGCAGGTGATGTATACGGCACCAGAGGGATGGAACCTCACAGGCACTTTATCCTGGAAATTCAAATTGGCCTCGGCGCCGATGAGGATTGGGCCGATCCATGCGCCAAGCGAGGCGGAAACACCGGCAAAGACAAGTATTCCCACCACACTCAACGATAGCCATTTGTGAAAACGCATTGGTCAACTCCTCAATTTTTGATTTTTATAATCGGTGAATTGTATTATATCAATAAATTCCTGGAAAAATCAACCCCCAAAATTCATCAATCGTACTAGGCTATTCTCCTCTCTCGCCGGGACCCCAATGAATGGCGGCCGGCTCACAGGTAGCCGAGGGTTTCCAGGCTCTTCTTCTCCTTCTCGCTGAGCGCGCCCTGCCGGCCGGCGGTTGGGGCGCGGAAGAGGTCGCCGAAGCGGTCGATGAACGCGTCGTACTGGGCGTCCATGGCCCGGGCCGCGGCCGCGTTGCGGCCGTAGACGTTGCTCGTTTCCCGCGGATCGGCGAACAGGTCGAAAAAATGAAGCGGCGCCAGCTTCAGCTTCCTGGACAGCCTGGGCGACAGGCTGACGAAGTGCTGGCGGTCGCGGACCACGGCGTGGCTGCCGATGCCCACGATGTGCAGCAGGCGGCCGGGGCGCGGGGCGAACAGGCTGATCCCCTGCAGCGGGTAGGGCGGCTGCTTGCCCAGGAGCTCCAGGATGGTGGGATAGACGTCCATGACGCTGACCGGGGTGCGGACCCTCTGCGCCTTGCGCCCCGGGAAATGGGCGATCAGGGGCACGCGGGCCCCGGCGGTGAAGGTCAGCGCGCCGTGGTCGAAGAAGTAGTTGCGCTCCCCCAGGTCCTCGCCGTGGTCGGCGATGACGATGACGACGGTGTCCTTGTCCAGGCCGCGGGCGAAGACGACGTCGATGATCCTGCCGATCTCGGAGTCGACGTAGCGCACGGCACCGTCGTACCTCGCAAGATAGACGCCCTCGTGGAAGACGTTGTTTCGTTCGATCTCGGCGCGCACGCGCTTGGGCAGGATGTAGTTCTCCAGCTCACGCAGGTCGCGCCCGGGGGGATAGTCGCGGACGAACCCGGCCGGGGGCATGTAGGGGGTGTGCGGCTCGATGTAGTTCACCCACATGAAGAAGGGGCGCTGGCGCGGCCGGCCGAGGAACTCCAGGACGCGGGCGGTGATGAAGGCGGTGGAGCCGCTCTTGTCCTCCACCTGGTTCCAGACCTCGGTGAAGGAGTCGAATCCCTGGTTGAACTTGAAGAAGCTCGAGACGTTGGCGTTGTCGACGACGGCGGCGGTCTCGTAGCCCTCGACCTTCAGCAGCTCGGCCAGGGTCAGGTACTTCTCGTTCAGCGTGCCGCGGTTGGGCTTGGTCTTGTGCACGTGGGGATGGAGCCCGGTCATCATGGAGGCGAACGAAGCCGACGTCTTGGGGATGGGGCAGAAGGCGTGCTCGAAGAAAACGCTCCGGCGGGCGAAGGCGTCGAGGCGCGGGCTGGTCGCCTGCGCATAGCCGTAGCAGCCGAGGTGATCGGCGCGCAGGGTGTCGACGGCGATCAGCAGCACGTTGGGCTTCTGCGGCGCCGGCGGGACCTTGCCCTTGCCGCACGATGCCAGGAGCATCGCCGCGAGAAGCAGCGGCATCCACGGGATCCGCCCCCGGGACGGACGATTCGTGAGCCCCATTCTCCGCTTCATCAGTTGATGTACCCCAGGGCCTTCAACTCCTCGAGGGTGTCCTGGTCCGAGGCGTTGCGGGCGACGCTTTTCTTGTCCCGGTCGAGGCGGTAGGTCGTGGTCCTGACCTTCCGGCTCAGCTTGAAGACGTCGCGCAGCGGCTTGCCGTCCATGTTCTTGTCCAGCGGCAGGCCCATCAGGTACAGGACGGTAGGGGCGATGTCGTAGATGCAGGCGCTCGTCTTCCCCGGTCTCACCGCGGGGCCCTTGATCATCAGGATGCCCGGCGGGGGCTCCATGCCCTCGGGGAGGTTGTAGTGGTTGTAGCCGCCGCCGTAGAGGCTGAAGCCGTGGTCGGACATGACGAGGAAATAGGCGTCCTTGAACTTGGGATCGCTGACGTATTTCTGCAGCAGGCGGTCCATGTAGCGGTACACCGGCTCCATCAAGCGCGAGATGCGACCGATGATCTCGCGGCGCTTTTCCTCCGAGATCCGCCAATCCTTGCCCTCGTAGAACACCCCCTCCAGCTCCTCGTCGGGGATCAGCCCCAGGACGAAATGCTGGAAGACGTCGGGAAGACGGAAATAGGTCATGTAGAGGTCGGCTTCCTTGGTCTTGAACAGGGTGTCGGTCACGTCCTCGACCAGCGCGTCCTGCTTGACGAAGGTGCGCGAATTGCCCAGGGTGAACGATTTCTTGAAGTTGCTGTCCGGGTGCAGCTTCTGGAACATCTCCGGAAAATCGGGAAGCCCGGTGCGCTCGAGGATCTCCCGGTAGTCGCGGCGCACCACCTGCTTCAGGCGGTAAAAATCGATCGAGGGCTGCACCGTGTCGACGCATTCGTTGGCCGCCTCGGGCTTCTTGTTCAGGATCTGGCGGAAGCGGTCCGAGACCATCACGCCGTCGAACTGGTCGGGGGGGTAGGTCACGAACCAGTTGATCACCACGGTGCGCAGGCCGAAGCGGTCCAGCATGTGCCACAGGGAGGGCTCGCGCTTCTCGGCGTTGGAGTACGGCACCTGGATGTTGTTGGCCTTGACGAAGGCGAAATCGAGAATGCCGTGTTTCAGCATGGTCTTGCCCGTGGCGATGTTGGTCCAGACCACCGCCGACTTGGTGGGCCGGTCGGTCTGGAAGTCGGCCCAGGCGCTTTCCTTCTTCATTTTCTGGATGAACGGCAGCTTGCCCTCGGCGATCAAGGGGTCGATGGTCGGCCAGTTGGCCCCGTCGAATCCGAGAACCACCACCCGGACCTTTTCCTTCCCGCCGCCGCCACAGGCCGCCAGCAGCAAGGCGGCGATCGTCAGGACCAGGATTCTCTTCATAATTTGGATTGCCATGGTTGTATATTATAGCGAAAAGCGCCGCGTGTCAAGGCGCAAATCGCGAATTCGTCCGCTGGAATCGCGGATCGACTGGGGAAATGGGTCCCCCGCACTTGAAAAAAAAGCGGCCATGCCTTACAATGCCGGCACATGCCGGAAAAAAAGAACGAAGCAACCGCCGCGCCCTGGCAGCTCAAGATGTTCAACCGTTCGCTGAAGAAGAAGATGAAGGTCGCCGCCCTGGCCCGGCACTTCCCGCCGCTGGCCGGCCGGCGCTGCCTGCTGGTCACCTGCGGCGACAACAACGGCGCCATCAACTACAAGATCCGTGCCATGGGCGGAAGCTGGACCTGGGCCGACTTCGAGGCCCAGGGCATCGCCGGCATGGAGGAGCTCCTTGGCGAGACGGTGGTCCGGCTGGACCGCGCCGCCGCGCAGCTCCCCTTTGCCGACGGCGAGTTCGACCTGGCCGTCAGCGTCGACGTCCATGAGCACCTGGAGGATCCGCTGCCCGTGACCCGGGAGCTGGCGCGCGTCACCCGGGCCGGCGGCACGGTGATCCTGACCACGCCCAACGGCAACGAGAGGAAGCTGGCGGTGCGCATCAAGAAGGCCGTAGGCATGGACGCCCGCGCCTACGGCCACCGCCGCACCGGCTTCGATCTGCCCGACCTGCGGCGCCTCGCCGAGGCCGCAGGGCTGACCTTCCGCCGCGGGAGCTCCTACGCCCGCTTCTTCACCGAGATGCTCGAGCTGGCGATCAACTTCATGTACGTCAAGGTGCTGGCCAAGAAGAGCGCGGCTCCGGTCGAGGAGGGGACGATCGCCCCGGTGCGCAGGGACCAGCTCGAGGCCGTGAAGAAGAGCTACCGGGCCTACTCCATCGTCTACCCGTTCTTCTGGATCGTCTCGCGCCTCGATTACCTGGTCGCCTTCACCCGCGGCTACGCCGTGGTCCTGGAAGCCGGCCGATGATCGTCGTCGTCACCGGGGCCAACGGCTTCCTGGGCCGCCACCTGCTGCTGGACCAGCTCGCCCGCGGCCGGCTGGTGCGCGGCGTCGACCTGCGCCTCGACCGCCTCGCCGACGTCGGCCCGCGGCCGGGCCTCGACCTCCGCGTCGCCGACATCTGCGACCTCGAGGCCATGGCCCCGGTGCTCGCCGGCGCCGACGTGGTCTTCCACCTGGCCTCGGCCCACCTCGACGTCACCCTCGGCGAGGAGGCGTACTACCGCATCAACCGCGATGGGGCGGCCGGCCTGGCCCGCCTCGCCCGGCGCCAGGGCGTGCGGCGCTTCGTTCATTGCTCCAGCGTGGGCGTCTACGGCGAGATCCGCCAACCGCCCGCCGATGAGACCACCCCTTGCCGCCCCGACCTGGTTTACGAGAAGAGCAAGCTGGCGGGAGAGGAGGCGGTCACGGCGGCGGCTCGGGAGACGGGGCTGGCGCTGGCCATCATGCGCCCGGCATGGGTCTACGGCCCCGGCTGCCCGCGCACGGAAAAGCTGTTCCGCTCGCTGCGCAAGGGGACGTTCTTCTATGTCGGCGACGGCCGCAGCCTGCGCCACTGCCTGTACGTCGAGGACTTCAACGAGGCCTGCGACCGGCTGGCCACGCGCCCCGAGGCCGTGGGCGAGGTGTTCGTCATCGGCGACCGGGGCGCGGTCACGCTGCGTGAGCTGATGGAAGCGATGGCCGCGGCGGCCGGCTGCCGAAGGCCGCGCCTGCGCCTGCCGCGCTGGCTGGTGTTCCCGCTGTTCGCCGTGGTCGAGCGGCTCTTCTTGAGGCTGGGGCGGCGTCCGCCCGTCTCTACCCGGACGCTGAAGTTCTTCACCAACAACACGGCATTTTCCATCGCCAAGGCCCGCCAGCGGCTCGGCTTCGAGCCGCGCTTCGACCTGGCCGAAGGCATGCGCCGCACCTGGGCGGCGCTGCGGCCGCCGTCGGCCGGCCCCGGCCGCGGCTGATCCATGTGCGGCATCTGCGGCTTCACCTGGGAGGACGAGGCCATTGTCCGGGCCATGGCCGACGAGATGGCCCACCGCGGCCCCGACCAGAGCGGCTTTCATTGCGCCCCGGGGATCGCGCTCGGCCATCGCCGGTTGTCGATCATCGACCTGTCGGAGAACGGGCGCCAGCCCATCGCCAACGAGGACGGCAGCCTCTGGCTGGTGCACAACGGCGAGATATACAACTTCCGCGAGGTGAAGCGCTGGCTGGAAGGCCGCAACCACGTCTTCCGCAGCCGCTCCGACTCCGAGGTGATCCTGCACGCCTACGAGGAGGAGGGAATCGACTGCCTGCGGCGCCTGAACGGGATGTTCGCCTTCGCCCTCTGGGACGCCCGGCGCAGGCGCCTGATCCTGGCCCGCGACCGGCTGGGGGAAAAGCCCCTGTATTATTGCCTGGCGGGCGGCCGCTTGGCCTTCGCCTCCGAGATCAAGGCCCTGCTCAAGAATACCAGCGTGCCGCGCGCGGTCGACGAGACCGCCCTCGACTGCTTCCTGGGCTTCGAGTTCATCCCGGCGCCCATGACCGCCTTCACCGCCGTGCGGGCGCTGCCCGCCGGCCATTTGCTCACCTGGGAGGAGGGCCGCGCCGACGTCAGGCCCTACTGGCGCCTGGGAGCGGAGCGCGAGGAGCGCCCCGAGGCCGAGTGGCACGAGGCGCTGCGGGCCCAGCTCGAACGCGCGGTGCGGCTGCGCCTGGAGAGCGACGTCCCCCTCGGCGCCTTTCTCTCCGGCGGCATCGACTCGAGCACCGTCGTGGCCATGATGCGCCGCAGCGGCGCCGATCCCATCCGCACCTTCGCCCTGGGCTACAAGGAGGCGGGATTCTCCGAGTTCTCCTACGCGCGCCGGGTGGCCCGCCACTTCGGCACCGAGCACAGCGAGCTCCTGATCGATCCCATCACCCCTGAAATCATCGAGAAGGCGGTCTGGCACCTCGACCAGCCCTTCTCGGAATTCTCCGTGCTGCCTTATTACCTGATCTGCCGCAAGGCCCGCGAGCACGTGACAGTCTGCCTCTCCGGCGAGGGCGGCGACGAGGTCTTCGTCGGCTATGACCGCTTCAAGGCCAGCCGCGCCGAGCGCTGGCTGCGCCGGCTGCCCGCCCCCCTGCGCCGGGCCGCGGGTCGGCTGGCGGCCACACTCCCCGACCGCCCGCAGAAGAAGGGGGCGCTGAACAGCCTGCGCCGCTTCTTCCAGGGCGCGTCGCTGCCCGCCGGCGGCCACATGCGCTGGCAATACTTCCTCACCCCGGAAACGGCCCGCGGCCTTTTCCGCGGCCGCGACGGCGAGGAGGTCCTCTCCGCCACTCTGGCCTTCGCCGACCGCGCCGCCGCCGGCTCCGGGGACGGGCTGGAAAGCGAAATCCACAGCGAGCTCACGTTCATGCTGCCGGAGAACCCGCTGATGAAAGTGGACAAGATGAGCATGGCTTGCGCCCTGGAGATCCGCGCCCCGCTCATCGATCCCGAGCTGGTCGAGTTCGCCTGCCGCATCCCGGCGCGGCTGAAGCTGTCCGGCTGGACCACCAAGGCGGTATTCAAGAAGGCCATGGCCGACCACCTGCCGCCGGGCATCGCCACGCGGCCCAAGCACGGATTCAGCTTTCCCATCAAGCACTGGCTGCGCGGCGACCTGCTCCCCTACATGGAGGAGGTGCTGGCGGCCTCGCCGTTCATCCGCGAGCGCTTCCACGCCGGGGCGGTCGCCCGAATGGTCGCCGAGCACCGAGGCGGCAAGCGCAACCACGACCATATCCTGTGGAGCCTGGTCAACCTCGCCCTGTGGCACCGTCGCTTCCTGGAGGCGGACCGCTAGCATGCGCTCCCGAGTGGCGATCGATTTCCATCTGCACTTCTACGGGATGTACGACCCGGAACGGTTCTTCGCGGCGCTGCTCGGCAACCTCTCCGTAGCCGGCGCCCCCTGGCGCCTGGCCCTGCTGACCGAGGCGCCGGGCTGCGACGCCTTCTCGCGCTGGGCCGCCCCCTCGGCGCCGGCGCCTCCCGGCTTCCGCTTCGGCGCCACGGCCGAACCCTACTCCCTCTCCGTCGCCCGCGGCGCTGAGGAGGCGTTCGTCGTCGCCGGCCGGCAGATCGTCACCGCGGAGCGCCTCGAGGTCCTGAGCGCCGGCGCCATTCCGCCCCTGGCCGACGGCCGGCCCCTGGGCGATGTGCTGGACGGTCTGGCTGCAGCCGGGGCCCTGGCCATCGTCCCCTGGGGGGCCGGGAAATGGCTAGGCCGGCGCGGCCGCCGGGTGCGGGAAGCGGCCCTCCGCTCCGAGGCTCCCCTCTTCTTCCTCGCCGACAATCCCTCGCGCCCGGCGTTTTGGCCCGCCCCCAGGGCTTTCCAGGACATGGCCCGGCGCGGGCGACCCGTCCTGCGCGGTTCCGATCCCCTGCCGCTTGTGGAGGAAGAGGAGCGGGCCGGCGCCTTCGCTTCGCTGCTGGAGGGGGAATTCGATCCGCGCCGGCCGCTGGCGTCCCTGAAGCGCATGCTGGAGCAGGGCGGGCCCGTTCGCGACCTGGGCCGGCGCGACGCTCCGGCCGCCTTTTTACGCCGGCAACTCGGCCTGCGCCTGCAAAAAATGGGGAAGCGGGAAACGGCGGCGGGGAATTAGTCGCGTCGTGGGTTCTTGCGGCGCATCAGGTAGAGCAGCCGGTCGGATTGCTCGACCCTTTCCCTGCGGACGACGGTGAAATACTCCCCGAAGGCCGCCTCGAAGCCTTCGGCGTGATAGGTGGGGAACACATCCTCCCGCGTCGCCAGCAGGCGCCCGACCTGGGAATCGTTTTTGGGGATGAACTCGATGATCAGAAATTCGGCCAGGCGGCCGAACAGCCGGGCGATATGGCCGAAAGGCAGGTTGTTGGAGATCGCCAGGTGATGCACCAGGGCCAGGGCCATGACCAAGTCGACCGGGCCGCGCTCGAGCAGGGACATGCGCTCGCGGTTTTCCCAGCCGACGCCCGGGCTGGGATTGGTGAGGTCTCCGACCAGCGGCAGCAGAAAGGGGTCGTTTTCCTCGCGGACGCGGCGGTAGTTCTTTTCAACGGCGGCGGCGTCGATGTCCAGGGCCACGGTGGGGATGCCGCGCCCGGAGGCCAGCCGGCTGTACTCGCCGGTGTTGGCCCCGAGGTCCCACACGCGGCGCGGGGCGGCCTGGCCCAGGAATTCGTCCACCCGCCGCTTCTTGACGCCGGCGGCCTGGTCCGAGTAGTTCGTGTGGGCATAGTACTCGGACCACTCGCTGAAGCGCGGATGCCAGCGCAGCTTGGCGACGGCGCTCTCCAGGCTGTCGATCAGGGCCCGCAGGGCGAAGCGGCTCATGGGTCGCTGGCGGGCCTGCAGCGGCCGATCGGCGTACTTCTGCTGCGAGCGTGCGTGCAGGTGCACGTGGGAAAGCAGGGAGAACGCGAGCCGCGTGCGCGCGGGCAGCAGGGCGGAGGCCAGGTCCAGGGGGACGCCGTCCAGGTGGATCCGGGAAAGCGGATTCAGGCGGACGTCACGGTGGGCCATCAGGGCCAGCGGGGCCAGGAAATGCTGGCAGAACTGGCGGTAGGCCACCCAGGGGCGCCCCTCCGGGTAGAGCTCGAACGAGAGAGTATCGATCAGTTGCGGCCGGCCGTCGACGAACTGCACGTTGTAGGCGCTGGCGTCCTTGAGGGACATGCCGTGCTCCAGGGCCTTCTTCTGGACGGCGAGGGTCAGCCGGGCGGCGTCGCGGAGCTGGCTGAAGCACCACTCGTAGGGATAGGAGACGAACGGCACCATCTCGGGGCGGATGACCTTGTAGGCGCCGGGCCGGGCGGCCCGCTCCACCGGGCACTCCTCGTGCCCAACCAGCATTCCCCCGTCATGCAGCTCGCGGTATAGCCCCGAGGTCATCAGCCGGTCGTAGTGCTCCCGGTAGACGCTTTCGATCTGGCGGTACAGCGTGCCGTCGCGCCAGAAGAGAAAGCCGCTGGGATCGCGGAAGGACCCGGCGACCGCCCCTTCCGCCGGCGTCATTTTTCCTTCTTGGCGAACAGGCGGCCAACGAGCTTCTTGATCTTGTTCCAGTAGAGCTTGACGGCGAAGGAGACGGCCACGAAGGCGGCGATGATGATCTGGAAGAGGTAGCTGCCGGTGCCGGGATCGATATAGCAGTAGGCGCGGGCGGGAAAGAGCAGGAGGCAGGCGACGGCCAGCAAGGTCATCTTCAGGGCGTTTTTAATGAAATCCATCCGTTCACCTCACGGTTGACCTGGGATCCGGGCAGCAGGGCGGGTCCGAGCCGGGGACGATCCGCGCCCGCCCGGATTATAATACAAAGCCGGGCGCGTTTCAAGGGCGCAGCGCGATTCCCATTCGCCCACGGTTCTGCTATAATGGTCGGCGCATGACACCCAAGGCCATCAGGATATTCTTCGCCATGTTCCTGCTGTTCGTGATCTTCTTCGCCTTCGGCAGCGACCTGGCGCGCATCAAGAACGGCGGCTTCTTCTCCGACGAGTCGACCTATTTCGCCATCATGCAGAGCCTGGCCTTCGACGGCGACCTGGAGTACACCCGGGAGGACATCATGCGCATCCGCCGGGAGTACTGGGTCGGCCCCATGGGGCTTTTCCTGAAGCAGGCCCGTGACGGCCGGCTTTACTACGCCAAGTCCTTCATCCACCCGCTGGCGCTGGCCCCCTTCTTCCGCCTGTGGGGCAGCCACGGCATCCTGCTGGCCAACGGCCTGATGCTCTTCCTCGTCGTGCTGATGGGATTCCTGCTGCTGCGCCGCTTCCACGAGCCGGGAAGGAGCCTGGCGTTCACGCTGGTCTACGTCTTCGGCAGCGTCAGCTTCATCTATGTCTGGTGGGTTACCGCCGACCTGTTCAATTTCTTCGTCAATTTCGCCGCCCTGTTCTTCTTCTTCTACGAGTTCAAAAGGCCGGCCTGGGGCTACGCCGCCGCCCTGTTCATGGCCGCGGCGGTCTTCTCCAAGCCCAACAACCTGCTGCACTTCGGCCTGCTGTTCCTGCTCCTGCTCCACCGCAGGCAATGGAAGCGCTTCGTCATCCTGGGGCTGCTCTGCGTCCTGTTCCTGGGCGCCCTGTTCGCCTTCAACTATGTCCAGACCGGCGAGGTCAACTATCAGGGCGGGGAGCGGCGCTCGTTCTACGGCAACTTCCCCCTCGAGCGCGACGACTTTTCCTTCGCCGGCGGCTACAAGATGAGCACCGACACCTATTGGAACCGCTTCTTCCTGAGCCCGGCCATCGCCGTGCTCAACGCCTTCTACTTCTTCTTCGGGCGCTTCACCGGCATGCTTCTCTACTTCCCGCCGGCCTTCTTCCTGCTGCTGTTCTTCTTTTTCCAGAGGAAGCACGCCTCCGACTGGTTCCTGCTGGCCGCCATCGCCGCGGCCATCCTTTGCTGCATCCTGCTGATGCCCGACAACTATTTCGGCGGCGGCGGCTCCCTGGGCAACCGCTACTTCCTGAGCATCTACCCCCTGTTCTTCTTCCTCGGTCTGCGGGAGCGGCGCCTGCGCTCCCCTCTCGTCTCCCTGGCGCCGGTGGCAGCGGCGATCATCTTCCTGTCCCCGGTCCTGCTGAACGGCCTGCAGCACTCGGCCTTTCCCCGCTACCCGGGGCTCTCCTTCCCCATCCGCCTGTTCCCGCCCGAGAAGACCCAGTACGCGACGCTGCCCAGCAACACCAATCCCCGGGCCTTCAACCGCAGGATCGCCGGCAAGTACACCCTGTTTTTCCTGAACGACAACTACAACCCGATCGAGGGCGAGGCTTTCTGGACCCACGCCGACAAGCAACTGGAGCTGTTCGTCCTGGCCCCGGGGAAAGTGCAGCGTTTCACCTTCCAGCTGAAGAACATCCCCAGGGACAACCACGTCCGCCTGCAGGTCGAGCACAAGGCCAGGACCGTTTTCATCCCGGCCGGCGAGGTGCGCAGCGTCAGCTTCAGCCATGTCCCGGGGCTGCGCTTCTTCAGCCGCTACCTGTACCTGGTGAAGATCAAGAGCCGCAAGTATTTCTGCCCCTTCTTCGCCGATCCCGCCACCCAGGACCGCCGCCTGCTCGGGGTCCAGGCCCACCTGCTCCTGGAATACTAGCCCGGACCGCGGCCGCCGCCGCGATTGACTTTTGCCGGCCCATCGCCTACGATGGCAGCCAGGATGAAACTGGCGGCCGACCTGCATATCCACTCCACCCTGTCGCCCTGCGCCTCGCTGGAGATGTCGCCTACGGCCATCGTGCGCCGGGCCCGCGAGCTCTCCCTGGACGTCATCGCCGTCACCGACCACAACAGCGTCGAGAACGGCTTCACCGCGGCGAAGCTGGCCGAGGCCAGCGGACTCAAAGTCCTGTTCGGCATGGAGGCGCAGACCCGGGAGGACGTTCACGTGCTGTGTCTCTTCGAGGAGCGCGGCCAGGCCGAGCGTTTCCACGGGCGCATCGACGCCCTGCTGCCCGACGTGCGCAACGATCCCGACTTCTTCGGCGACCAGGTCGTGGTCGACGAGCGGGAGAACATCGTCCGCCACGAGGAGAAGCTGCTGCTCAACGCGCTGGACCTCTCCATCCCCGGCCTGCTCGAGCTTGCCCGGGAGCACGGCGGCGTCTGCATCCCCGCCCACGTCGAGGCGCCGCCGTTCGGCCTGCTGGTGAACCTGGGAATGGTCCCGGCCGAACTCGAGGGGGCGGTCATGGAGATCTCCTGCTCCTCGCGGCGCGAGCAGGTGCTGAAAGCCTTCCCCTGCCTCGAACGCCACCCGCTGATCAGCAGCTCCGACGCCCACTACCTCGAGGACATCGGCAGGGCGCGCCTGGTCGTCGAATCTTCCTCCCCCTCCCTGGCGGACCTTCACGCCGCGCTGCGGGCCGGGGAGTTCCGGGTGACCTACGAGCGCGCCCATGGTTGAGGACCTTGCCTTCCACCTCATGGACCTGGTGCAGAATGCCGTTTCGGCCGGGGCCGCCACCATCGACCTGCGCATCTCGGAGTCGGCGCGGGGCGACCTCCTGACCCTGGAGGTCGTAGACGACGGCAGCGGCATGGACCGCCAAACCCTGCTCCAGGCCCAGGACCCATTCTTCACCAGCAAGAGCTTCAAGAAGGTCGGCCTGGGCATCCCCCTGCTCAAGGCCACGGCCCAGGCCTGTAGAGGCGATTTTCACATGGCCAGCCGCCCGGGACGCGGGACGCGGGTGCGGGCTCGCCTGCAAATGAGCCACATCGACTGCCCGCCGCTCGGCGACCTGGAGGGCACCCTGCTGTCGCTCCTGGTCAGCCTGGAACGGGTCAACCTCCGCTTCCGCTACCGCAGCGCGAGGGGGGAGTTTTCCCTGGCCAGCAAGGACATCCGCCGCCAGGCCGGGAGCCTCCATTTCTCCCATCCCGACGTGTTCCGCTTCCTTAGGGAGTACATCCGCGAGGGGCTGGGGGGGCTTCTGAATCCCGGGAGCTGAGCCCGGCGCGCCGGCCTGTCCAACGGTTTTTTATTATGCTACAATGACGGCCATGAATCCCGACAAGGACATCATCATCGAGATCCTGAAAAACCTCAGTCTCTTCCGCGAACTGAGCTACGGCGCCGTCAAGGAGCTGGCCTACCTCTTCAGCGAGCGCGTGTTCCAGGCCGGGGAGACGATCTTCGAGGAGAACAACACCGGGAGTTCGCTGCTGGTGATCATCTCGGGCGACGTGCGCATCACCCAGCGCGCCGACATCAGCGGCGAGGAGACGCTGACCGTGCTGAAGAAAGGGGATTTTTTCGGCGAGATGGCGCTCCTGGAGGAGCTGCCGCGCAGCGCCACGGCCATCGCCCACAGCGATACCTTCATCATGGAGATCAGCCGCGAGCGCTTCCTGCACTTCATCGAGAAGGATCCGGCCAGCGGCGTCCAGATCCTGATCACCCTGGCCCGCAGCTTGTCGGCGCGCCTGCGCGAGGCCGACGGCAAGATCAAGGCCTTCATCAACCTCAGCCAGTGGATCTGACGAGCGGCCGCGGCACGGCCGCGGTCTCCGACCGTAGGCGCGGGCCGCTGCTCATGGCGGCCGACGCCGCGGGCGCGGCCGCGCTGGCGCTGGCCTGGCTCCTGGGCGACGGCGGCCTCTTTTTCCTGCTGGCTATCGCCGCGGTCGCCGTCGCGGGCGAGCGCGCCTGGGGCTTCCTTTCCCGGCGCGGCCCGACCCCCTACCTGGGCATGCTGGCATCGCCGCTGCTGTTGCTCCATTACTCGTCGATCGGCGATTTCCGCGTCCGCCTGGCCTGCTTCGTCATGCTGCTCTACGTGCTGGCGCTGGCCGCGCGGCCGCCGCGTTCGGCGGCCGTTTTCACCTCGGCCACGGCAACGCCGCGGCGCGCCTGGCTGCTCTCGCTGCTGGCCTTCTTTCTGGCGGCGACGGGCCTGTATATCCAGGGCATCCAGCTGTCCGGCGACGAGCCCCATTACGTGATGATCGCCCAGAGCCTGGTCGAGGACGGCGACCTCGACCTGAAGAACAACGTCGAGGAGCGTTCCTACCTCGACTACCTGCCGGTGGAGATCCGCTTCCACGGCATGGTCCACGACGGGCGCTACCGCTCGTTCCACCTGCCCGGGGTGTCGTTCCTGCTGCTCCCCTTTTACCTTCTCTACCGCCTCCTGGGCGGGGCGATCCCCGGCGCCCTGTTCTTCCGCCTGGCCGCGGCGCTGATCAACTCGTTCTTCGCCCTGGGGCTCTTCCTGGTCCTGCGCGCCGCCTGGCCGCAGCGGGACAACCGTAGGCTGTTCCTTTTCTTCCTGCTCACCTTCCCGCTGCTCTTCCACGCCGTCCACCTGTTCCCGGAACTGCCCGCCGCCACCCTGGTCATCTTCGCCTACCTCTCCGCCCGCAAGAAGCGGCGCTATTTTCTTTCGGGGCTCTTCCTGGCCGCCGCCCCCTGGCTGCACCTGAAGTACGCCCTTCCCGTCCTGGCGCTGGCCCTGTTCGTCCTGGCCTGGATTTGGCGCGACGAGCCCCGCGGCGGCGCCCGCTGGCGACGCCTGGCCGCATTCCTCGCGGCCCCGGCGCTGAGCCTGGCGCTGCTGGGTCTCTACAGCCGCCTCCTGTACGGCTCGTTCGATCCGCGCGTCATCTCCCCGGAAAGGAACTTCTCGGCCATTCCCCTGAAGTTCCAGGTCGAGACCCTGCTCTCGTTCTTTCTCGACCAGCGCGACGGCCTCCTGGTCGTCGCCCCCGTCTTCCTGCTCGTCTTCCTGGCGTTCAAGAAGCGGGTGCGCTCCAGCGTCCGCGATTTCGCCCTCCTGGCCTCGCTCGCCGTCCCCTATGTCCTCTTCCATGCCTACACCACCGTGCGCGGGGGCTACTCGCCGCTGGCGCGCCCCCTCGTTTTTTGCCTGTGGATCATGATCGTCCTCCTGGCCGCCCTCTACCGCGCAACCCCCTCCGGGAGCCTGCGCTCCCTGTTCCGGCTGCTGGCCGGCATGACCGCCTTCGCCAGCGTTTGGTTCCTTTACTACCCCCTATTCCTCTACCAGCCGGTGACGCGGCAGGTAACCGAGCGCGCCTCCTCCTGGCTGCGCTTCATGAGCAGCGAGGCGATCGACCTGGCATCCTTCTTCCCCTCCTTCCTGAAGCGCGACAACTCCGCCTACCTGCCCAACGGGGTCTGGCTGGCCGCGCTCGCCGTGGCCCTGCTGCTGTATTACTCCCCGTTCCAGCGGCCGCTGCCGCCGTGGATGCGGAGGGCGGCCCCACCCTTGCTGGGCCTGGCGCTGCTGTTCCTGTTCTGCGGCTTCCCCCACGTCCGCCTGCAGAACCGCTACGCCGCCTCGGGGCTCTCCTTCTTCTGCAGCTCGAGGAATTTCGCCCCCCAGCATGAGGCGGAAGCCTTCCGGGCCAGGGCCGGGCAGGACTACGACCTGTTCTTCGACCTGAAGGGCAGCGCCGCCGACGAGCTGAACCTGCTCTTCTTCAACCTCGAGCGGACGGCGTTGAGGGTGCGCAACGGCCGGACGCTGCTTATGGAGGCCGCGGGGGAGCCGCAACGCCGCCTGCGCCTCTCCTTGCGCGGGCTGAAAGGATTCTCCCTGGCCGGACGGAGCCTGGTGCACCTCGGCCTGGAGACGACCGCCATGGAGCGCGGCGCCGTGCTCGGGCTGAAGCTGGAATGAGGGGCGCCGCATGAAGGCGGAGCGCGTCGCCGAATTCAAGCTCGTCGCCGAGCGCTCGCGCTTCTTCGCCGTGCTGTTCCCGGCCGCCGGCGAGGAGGAGATGCGGGACGCCGTGCGCCGGAAGAAGGGGGAGCACCGCAAGGCCCGTCACCACTGCTGGGCCTTCCGCGGCCGGGACGCGCAGGGGGCCGCGGTCGAGACATCGCGCGACGACGGCGAGGTCGGCCGCCCCGGGCGGGTGCTGCTCGAGCTCCTGCGCCGAGAGGACCTGGAGGGGGGGCTCCTGGTCTCGCGCGTGTTCGGCGGCGTCAAGCTCGGCGTCGGCGGCGTCGCGCGGGCTTTCCGCGCGGCCGGCGAAGGAGCGATCAAAAGTTATCTGAACAGCCAGAAGAAGTAGGTTCGGAGTTCGTCGTTCGCTGTTCGATGTTGGAAAACCAGCGCTCTTCATCAAAGCGGGCAAAGCTGCCCTGAGGGAACGTGTGGTTTGGCCTTGGGGACCCGCTTGGCTGAGTGCGAGCGATCCCATTTGGGGACCGCCGCGGAGTCCCTGATCACGCCAGAACTGTGGGCGACTCCGCAGGCGGAGCGAGCACGATGCCGATAGCGGGTAAGGACAAATCCACGAGTGACCGAATGGGCAGCTTGACCACCGGGCAGATTACTGGATAAAACCTTCTAGCTGTTCGATCTCTGTTGACCGTGCCCGCCAATTGCCTTACAATTTGGGTCAGAGGACCCTATGAAGCGAGGAGCAATCGCAGCATTGATCTTGCTGGCGGCGCTGTCGTCGGCAGCCGAAGGCGTCCGGCCGTATCTGCAGACCGGGCCCTGGTACCCCTCCGATCCCGCCGAGCTGGGGAGGATGCTCGACGGCTTTTTCGCCCCCCTGCCGCCGCCGGGGGCGGGATGCGTCGTGCGCGGCATCGTCGCCCCCCACGCCGGCTTCGCCTACTCGGGACGCTGCGCGGCCAAGGCCTACCGCGCCCTGGCGCCCGGCCAGGAGGTCCGGCGCGTCATCCTGATGGGCTCATCGCACCGCTCCGGCTTCTACGGCGCCCGGGTCTGTGACTACGACGCCTGGTCCACCCCGCTGGGCACGGTCGCGGTGGACGGGGAGGTCTGCCGGGCCCTGGCCCGCCACCGCCTGTTCCGGCACGACCGCGACGCCATGCGCTACGAGCACTCCCTGGAGAACCAGCTCCCCTTCCTGCAGAAGGCGCTGGGCGGGAAAGCCTTCCGCATCGTCCCCATCCTCTTCGGCGCCCTGAAGAAGGACGACTTCGCGGCCGCGGCCGAGGCCATCGCCCCCCATGTCGACGATCGGACCCTGATCGTGGCCAGCAGCGACCTGACCCACTACGGCGAATCCTTCGGCTACACCCCCTTCCGCCGCGATCTGGCGGCCAACCTGGAGAAGCTGGACAAGGGCTTCATCGAGCCCGTCCTGGGCCTCGACTTCGACCGTTACCACGCCTACCGCGAGCGGACGGGCATCACCGCCTGCGGCTTCGTCCCCATCGGCGTCCTGATCCGCCTGTTCGCGGGCCGGGACCTGCGCGCGGAGCTGGCCGACTATTACCGCTCCGGCGACCTGAACGGCGACTACTCGACCAGCGTCAGCTACGCCGCCCTGCTCTTTTCCCGCGGCGCCGTGGGCCCCTTGGATGCCGGCGCAAGGAAGGCGCTGCTGCGGCTCGCGCGACAGGCGCTGCTCGACCATTTTCAGGGACAAGCAGCCGCGCCGCAGGACGACGGGAAGCTTGCCGCCCAACCCGGGCTCGCGGAAGAACGGGGGGTCTTCGTCACCCTGCGCCGCCGGGGCGAGCTGCGCGGCTGTATCGGCACCCTCATTGGCGTCGAGCCCCTGCACCGCGGCGTGCGCGCCAACGCCATGCGCGCCGCCTTCGCCGACGGGCGCTTCTCCCCGCTGCAGGCCCAGGAGCTGAACGACATCGACATCGAGATCTCGGTCATGACGCCGCTGCAGGAGGTCGAGGACTACCGCTCGATCCGCCTGGGCCGGGACGGCGTGGTCATCCGCGACGGGAGCGCCCAGGCCGTCTTCCTGCCCCAAGTGGCCGGCGAGACCGGCTGGACCCTGGACGAGTTCCTGGGCCGCCTGTGCCAGAAGGCCGGGCTCCAGCGCGACGCCTACCGCCGCTCACCCAGCATGCGCTTCTTCGTCTTCCAGGCCCAGGTCTTCGGCGAAAAGGAGGCGGGCGAGTGAGCCTCAGCCGTAGGCGCTTCGCCGGGATCCTTCTGGGCTCCGGAGCGGCCCTGGCCGCGGCCGGTCTGCCCCGCGGTTCCGCCGGCGGCGAAGGGGAAGCGAGCCTGGTCGTCCAGGCCGTCTCGCCGCTGCTGCGCCGCGCCGGCGACGACATCCCCGCCACGGCGGCCCGCGAATTCCTCGACCGCGCCATGTTGGCCCTCACCGGCAAGGGCGGAAGGGGGCAGGCCTGGGGCTCGCTGTTCTCCCCTAGCGAGACCGTGGGCGTCAAGCTCAGCTGCCTGCCCGGCCCCCGGCTCTCCTCCAGCCGCGCCCTGACCGCGGCCATCGTCGAGGGCCTGCTTGCCGCCGGCCTGCCGCGGCGGAACATCATCGTCTGGGAGCGCAGCAGCCGCGAGCTGGAGAACGCGGGCTACCGGATCTCGCGCTCCGGCCTGCGGACCATGGGCACGGACGAGCTTCCCGGCGGTGGCTACGACGGCCCGGTCACCGAGTCGGGCAGCGTGGGCACCATTTTCAGCCGCATCATGGACGAGGTCGACGCCCTGGTCAGCGTGCCGGTGCTCAAGGACCACGACCTGGCCGGCGTCTCCATCTCCCTGAAGAACATGTACGGCGCCATCTTCAATCCCAACAAGTTCCACGCCAACCGCTGCGACCCGTTCGTCGCCGACCTGTGCCGCCACCCGCAGGTGCGCGGCAAGCTGCGCCTCTCGGTCTGCGACGCCTCGCGCGTCCAGGCCCACAACGGGCCGGCCTACTTCCCGCGCTACGCCGCCGAGTACGGCGGCCTGCTGGTCAGCCGCGATCCCGTGGCCCTCGATTTCTGCGGCTGGGCGATCGTCGACGGGCTGCGCCGCGGCATGGGCCTGCCGTCCCTTGCCGCCTCCGGCCGCGAGCCCAGCTACATCCGAACCGCCGGCGGCATGGGCCTGGGCCAGGCCGACGGGCGACGGATCCGGAGGCTCGAGCTGTGAAGCGCCGCGCTTTCCTGACCCGAGCCGGCGGAGCCGCCCTGGCCGCGCCGCTGCTGCTCCGGCCCGCGGGGTCGGCTGCGGCCGCGCCGCAGCCCCGCGGCCGCGAGGCCGCCTATTACGAGAAGCTTCCCGACCAGAAGGTCGTCTGCCGGCTGTGCCCCCACCAGTGCCAGGTGGCCGACCTGGAGCGGGGAACCTGCGGCGTGCGCGAGAACCGCGGCGGCACCTACTACACCCTGGTCTACGGCCAGCCCTGCGCCGTGCACGTCGACCCCGTGGAGAAGAAGCCCCTCTTCCACTATTACCCGGGCAGCCAGGCCTACTCGCTGGCCACGGCCGGCTGCAACTTCACCTGCCGCTTCTGCCAGAACTGGGAGATATCGCAGCGCCGGCCCGAGCAGGTCCGCTGGATCGACATGCCCCCCGCCGACGTGGTGCGCCGGGCGCGGGCCGGCGGCTGCCGCCTCGTCGCCCACACCTACGGCGAGCCGGTGATCTTCTTCGAGTACATGCGCGACTGCGCCGCCCTGGGCCGCGAGCAGGGGGTGCCCAACGTCATGATCAGCAACGGCTTCATCGAGAAGGCGCCGATGCGCGAGCTGTGCCGCCACCTGGGGGCGGTCAAGATCGACCTCAAGGCCTTCACGGAAACGTTCTACGCGGAGCAGTGCGGCGGCCGCCTCAAGCCGGTCCTGGACACGCTGCTCACCGTCCGCGCCGAGGGGACGTGGCTCGAGGTCGTGGTCCTGCTCATCCCGGGGCTGAACGACGGGCGGGAGGAGATCGAGCGCATGTGCCGCTGGCTGGTCCGCGAGCTGGGGCGCGACGTGCCGCTCCATTTCTCGCGCTTCGTGCCCACGTTCATGATGAAGAACATCCCGCCCACGCCGCCGGCTACGCTGCACGGGGCGCGGCGCATCGCCATGGACGCCGGCGTCCGCTTCTGCTACGTCGGCAACCTGCTCTCCGATGCCGAGCACACCTTCTGCCCCGCCTGCGGCAAGGTGCTGCTGCGCCGCCTGATGTACAGCGTGGAGAACGCGGGGCTGAAGGACGGCCGCTGCCGCTTCTGCGGGGAGGAGATCCCCGGCGTCTTCTCCTGACCCGGCCGCCGCCGGCCCGTTTATGACTCCACTTACAATTTTGTGCTGAATTTGATTGATTTGAAGCGAGAACTGGTTGGACTGAAGCACCAAGTTCCAAGCACCAAATTTCAAATAAGCTCCAATTTCCAATGACCAAAACGAAGAAAAGATACTCAAAATGCCCTTTTCGATTAGGACATTGGAATTTGGAACTTGGAATTTATTTGGAATTTGGTGCTTGGTGCTTGGAATTTGTTCCCATTCCTCGCCCTTCGGGTCGGAAACTCGTCCATCCTCACCCACGCTTATGCACGAATTTACGTGAAGTATTCCTTTTTTTTCGGCCCATTTTGTTATATAATTAATTTTTAATTGGGCGCCGCCTCCCAGCGGCGCCGGGAACCCAAGGAGACCTCGATGGCCGACAAGCTCCTGATCCGCGACCTGACCCTGCGCGACGGGCAGCAGTCGCAGTTCGCCACGCGCATGACCCAGTCCCAGGTGGACCGCCTGCTGCCCCTCTACCGCGAGGCGGGCTTTCCCGCCCTGGAGGTCTGGGGCGGCGCCGTGCCCGACTCGGTCATGCGCTA
>JAFGST010000179.1 GCA_016934475.1 Candidatus Aminicenantota bacterium
CCCTCGGCGGGTAAGGCTGAGTCCCCGAGTGAACGAAGGACAACTTGCCCGATCCAGCCATAGGTTGTCCGTAGGTTTTATGCTTGGCTAATCTGGTTTTAAAAGCTATTTTGGACAAAATTGGTGCCGGACGAAAATGAAATCCCAGCGGGGGATCCGCCGGGGCGGGTCAGAAGCTGACCCCGAGGCGGTAGTAGAAACGCAGCTCGCGGGAGCGGGCGCGGGGTTTGTCTCCGGCCCGGCCTTGTGATAGTATCGGAGCATGAGGATCAGGGCCATCCAGTTCAGCCCCGCGCTGGGCAACGTCAAAAAAAACCTGGATCTCCACGCCGCCGCGGTCGAGCGGGCGGTCCGCGACGAGCGCCAACTCATCGTGTTCCCCGAGCTGAGCCTCAGCGGCTACCACCTGAAGGACATCGCCGCCGATGCCGCGCTGTCCCCGGGCGGGGACGCATGGCGGCGGCTGGAGCAATTGAGCCGGCGCATCGACCTCATCGTCGGCGCGCCGCTGGAGGAGGAGGCGGGGATCATCCGCAACGCCGCCCTTTATTTCTCGAAGGGGCGCTGCCGCCACGTGCACCGCAAGGCGCAGCTGCCCAACTACGGCATGTTCGAGGAGGGGATGATCTTCCAGCCCGGCGACGAGTTCCGCGCCTTCCGCATCGGCGCCTGGACCGCCGGCATCCTCATCTGCCGCGAGATCCTCTTCCCCATGCTGGCCTACCTGTACTTCGTCCAGAAGACCGACCTGCTGATCGGCATCTCCAACAGCCCGCAGCGCGGGATCGAGGCCGAGGGCATCTCCTCGTACCGGCTCTGGGAGACCATGGGCTTCGTCTTTTCCCAGTTCTACCAGCAGAACTACCTGTTCGTCAACCGCACCGGCTTCGAGGACGGCATCGGCTTCGGCGGCGGCTCCTTTTTCGCCGCGGCCGGCCGGGGCATCGTGCAGAAGGCCAAGTACGTCGAGCCCGACGTCCTGGACGCCGAGGTGCGGTCCGCCGACGTGCGCCGCGCCCGCCTGGCCTCCTGCTACCTGCGCGACGAGCAGCCGCGCCTGGTGCTCAAGGAGCTGCGGAGGATTCTCGATGCTCAAGATCGACTGTAAGCTGACCGAGAAGGTGCTGGTCGCCTTCATCAAGGACGCGGTCCGCAAGAACGGCTTCCGCAACGCCATCGTCGGCGTGTCGGGCGGCCTGGACTCGGCCGTCGTCCTGGCGCTGTGCCGCAAGGCCCTGGGCGCCCGCCACACCTTCGCCCTGCTCCTGCCCTACCGTCTCTCCTCTCCCGCCAGCACCGCGCACGGCAGGGAACTCTGCCGCCAGCTCGGGGTGAACCACGAGCGGATCGACATCTCCCCCGCCGTGGACGCCTACTTCGACCGCTACCCGGCCGAGACCCAGCTGCAGGTGGGCAACAAGTGCGCCCGCGAAAGGATGTCGGTCCTCTACGACTTCTCGGCGCGCAAGCAAGCGCTGGTGGCCGGCACCTCCAACAAGAGCGAGCTCCTGGTCGGCTACTCCACCCAGTTCGGCGACTCGGCCGCCGCCTTCCTGCCCATCGGCGACCTCTACAAGACGCAGGTCTTCGAGCTGGCCCGCCACCTGGGCATCCCCAAGGCCATCCTGGCCAAGACGCCGACGGCCGACCTGTGGCCCGACCAGACCGACGAGGGGGAGATCGGCATCGCCTACAAGGACCTCGACGTCATCCTGCACCTGATGGTCGACCGGCGCTTCGACGAGGGGGACATCGTGGAGCGCGGCTACCCGCTGGCGGCCGTCCGCCGCGTCAAGGAGATGATCGTCCGCTCGCAGTTCAAGCGCACCATGCCGCCGGTGGCCAAGCTGCACCAGCGCACCGTGGGCATCGATTTCCGGTATTTGCGGGATTGGAACAAGTAGCAATGAGTGATGAGTAATGAGTGATGCGTGATGAGAAACAACCCTGATCAAACATGCTTCTTCACTTCTGCTTCCTTCTCATCACTCATCACTGAGCTCCGTGAGTTCGTTCACTCATCACTTTAATGGCGCTGTATATCGTCCCTACTCCCATCGGCAACTTGGGCGACATCACCCGCCGCGCCGCCGAGATGCTCTCCCGGGTGGATTTCGTCATCGCCGAGGACACCCGCCGCACCCGCAAGCTGCTGAGCCACCTGGGCATCGGCAAGCGCATCGTCAGCCACTACCGGCCGAAGGAGGAGACCCAGGCCGACAGGATCGTCGCCATGCTGAAAAAGCAGGACGGGGCTCTGGTCAGCGACTCGGGGACCCCCGGGATATCGGACCCGGGATTCACCCTTGTCCGCAAGGCCATCGCCGCCGGCATCGCGGTCATCCCCCTGCCCGGGCCGACCGCCTTCGTACCCGCCCTGGTCGCCTCGGGGATCGATCCCCGCCGCTTCCTGTTCCTCGGCTTCCCGCCTCGCCACCGCGGCGAGCGGCGGCGCTTCCTGAAAACCTTGTCCCCCCTGCCCTACACGCTGGTCCTTTACGAGTCGCCGCAGCGCCTGGGGAGCCTCCTGCAGGACGCTTTCGCGGTCCTCGGCGACCGCGATTTCGCCCTGGCCCGCGAGATCAGCAAGAAGCACGAAAGGATCGTGCGCTCGCGGCTGGGGAGCCGGCAGGCGGCCCTCCAGGAGGAGACTCTCCTGGGAGAAATGGTCGTGGTCATCGCCGGCAGCCCGGGGTGCGCCCAGGCGGAAGAGGCTCCCCTCCTGGAAAACACCGACGACCTGTACGACTTCTTCCGGCAGCGTTTCGGCATGGGTAAGAACGCCCTGAAGAAGATCCTGATGAAAAAGAGGGCGAAATCCGGTCCAGGCCATGAGCGCTGAGCGATCACGGCGCCGCCCCCTCCTCCGGGCGCTCCTGCTGCTGCTGTCCCTGCTGAGCCCCGTCCTGCGGGGCGGAACGGAGAAGGCCGCGGTAGATCCTCCCCGCTCCGGCTTCGTCGTCGCGCCGGTCATTTACTACACTCCCGAGACCAGCCTGGCCTGGGGGCTGGTCGGCATCCACCATTTCCGCCTGGGCCGATCCCAGCCGCCCGCCCGGCTCTCCCATTACCGCTTCAACTTCATCCGCACCCGCAAGAGGCAGTCGATCGCCCAGGTCGATACCGAGCTGTACGTCGCCGGCGGGCGCTTCCTGATCGACGGCACGGCCAAGTATTCCTATTACCCGGACCGCTTCTACGGGATCGGCAACCGGACTGCCGAGGAGGCGCGCGAGGATTTCACCTCCAGCAACTGGCGCCTGCAGCTCAGCCTCCAGCGCCGCTGGGGAAAAAGCCTTTACGCCGGCCTGCGCCTGGAAACGCACTCCGTCTCGATGCGCGGGACGCAGGTCGGGGGGGAACTGGAAGCCGGGGCCGTCGCGGGCGCCGCCGGCGGAGTCGTGACCGGGCTGGGCGTCTTCGCCAAGTGGGACAGCCGCGACAACACGTTCTCTCCGTCCAGCGGCACCTACGGGGCGCTTTTCCTCAGCCGCTTCGCTCGCGCCCTCGGCGGCGACTTCGCCTTCGGACAGGCCAGCGTCGACGTCCGCGGGTACGTGCGCCTGGGGCATGGGCAGGTGGCCGCCATCCAGGGGGTGCTGCGCTCTCTGGGGGGGGAAGCCCCGTTCACCCAGCTGCCCAGGTTCGGGGGATTGAACCTTCTGCGCGGCTATTACGAGGGCCGCTACCGCGACCGCGCCATGCTCGCCTTCCAGGCGGAATACCGCCGGCCGCTGCAGGGCCGCTTCGGTTTGTGCGTCTTCGCCGGCATCGGCCAGGTGCAGCCGCGGACCTCCCTGCTCTCGCTGGCCGGCTTCCATGCCGCCGGCGGCGCCGGCCTGCGCTACGTGTTCAACCGCCGGGAGAAGCTGAACCTCCGCCTCGACGTCGGCTTCGCCGGCTTTGCCGGGGAGCCCGCCTTCTACCTCACCTTCGCCGAGGCGTTTTAGGCGCCACTCAGCGCGTCCGCCGGCCCAGCAGCGTGCCGAGCCCGCTGAGCGCCAGCGTTACCACGAAGAAATACGCCACGCCGAGGGCGAAATTGCCCCAGGCGTTCGGGGACGAAAGCAGCCAGGGATAGCTCACGGGCATGCCGGACAGCTTGAAATCGAGCGCGGCGGCCTGGAGCAGCAGGGAGAGGGGGACGTATCCCAGCGCGAAGAGCAGGGCGGAGGCGAAGCGGCTCCGGCGCCTCGCGTTCTGCAGGATCCAGCCGCCTACAATGATCCCCAGCAGCAGGAAAACCGCCGCGACGATGACGGCGGGATCACCCCAGTTCACGTTCGACCAGGCCCGGTGCAGATGCCGGACGGGATGAAGGATGAGCGACCAGCGGACGAGCGGCCCCAGGGCGCGCCGCCCGGCCCCAAGGAGCGCGGAGTAGGCGATCATGGGGATCACGGCCAGGAAATAGGCCGCCAGGATGGCCACGATCCATCCGGCCAGTACGCTCCCCTTCGCGTCGGCCGAAGCAAGCTCCTCTTTGTCCGGCGCCAGGCCTTTTTCCGGGCGGCGAGGTGGCGGGGGCGCGGCCGGCGGCTGGGGAGTCGGCGCCGCCCCGTCGCTGCGGGGCGGTACGGCCCGCTCGCCCGTTTCGGGCGGGCCGGGAGGGCGGACGGCCTCGCCGGACGGCCGTGGGGGAGGCGTGGAGGAACGGGGAGCGGAAGCCTCCGCTTCACGGAGGACGGTCTTGCGCAGGGACGCTAGCCCCGGCGCCTCGGCGACCACCGTGCGGCTGACATCGACGGGATCGACGAAGCGGAACTCGAAGCGGTCGAAACGGAGGCGGTCCTCGCTGCGCAGCTTCTTGATGTCGATCCTCACCCCCTCCACGAAGGTGCCGTTGGTCGACCGCAGGTCCTCCAGCTCGTACCGCTCCCCGCGCTTGACGATCCTGGCGTGCCTGGCCGAAATCGTGTTCTCCTCGATGACCAGGTCGCATTCGGGGGAGCGGCCGATCAGGAATTCGTCCTTGCGGAGCGGATAGACGCAATCGCGATAGGGGCCGGCCAATCCCACCAGCCTTGCCTGAACATCAGACCCGATGATTTCCGTTTCCATGGCTCATCCTCCTGTGCGAAAAGTGTAGCAATCGCTCCGGGAAAAGTCAAAGCCAGGAGCCCGGCCGTAGGGGCACCGGCAGGATGCGGACTGTAAGCCGGATTCTGTCGCGAAGAATCATTTATCTGCCGCCGGCGTTACCGCCGGCATCCAGCGGCCAACCCAGGGCATCGGCCGGGAAAGCCTCGAGCGCCCCTTGTTCAGCCTTGCTCCGGATGGGGTTTGTCTCAGTTCCGGCCGTCGCCGGCCGGAACGGTGAGCTCTTGCCTCACCGTTTCACCCTTGCCCCGTCGCCTCGCGGCGGCGGGGCGGTCTGTTCTCTGTGACACTTTCCGGCTCCCCCGACTCGCGGGGGAGCATCCCCGTTAGGGATCATCCTTCCCTGCGGAGTCCGGACTTTCCTCCCCGCCCTCACGAGCGAGGCGATTCTTCGTCCGCATCCTGCTGGTGCCCCGCCATTATACCAAGGGATTCGATCTTTTGCTAGAAGGTTGCCGCAACGATCAATCATTCCATCATTGCCGGATCACCCCGCCGGCGGGCTCCCCTGATCCTTGCCTGACAGCTTCTGCTTCCGGCCAATGAATAAATAACTCAGCGGGCCTATGAAAGGGA
>JAFGST010000180.1 GCA_016934475.1 Candidatus Aminicenantota bacterium
CAGTACCTGGACGCCGGCTATTTTTCCCTGCCCAACGCCGTCGCCGTGGGGATCGAGACGCTCAACGCCGACCGGCGCAGGATCACGGTGCGCAGCGCCCTGCCGCACGTCCTGCCGGCATGAAGACGATCTATCTCATCCGCCACGGCGAGACCCAGGCCAACCGCGAGGGCGTCTTCCGCGGCCGGGGCGAGGTGCCGCTGAGCGCCGCCGGATTGAAGCAGGCCGAGGAACTGCGCCGTTGTTTCGCCCCCCTGGGCGTGCAGCGGATCTTTTCCTCGCCCCTGCAACGCGCCGCCGCCACGGCGGCGGCGTGTTTCCCCGGCCTGGCCGTCGAACTCCAGGAGCTGGTCAACAACCTCGACCTGGGGCGCTGGGCCGGGCGACGGAAAAGGGAGATCGCCGCCGAGGAGCCCGAGATGTGGCGGCGCTGGCTCGAGGAGCCGGAGCGCATGTCCTTTCCAGGCGGGGAGTCGCTGGCCGCGGTCAAGGCGCGCACCCGGGCGTTCGGCCTCCTGCTGGCCGTCGCTGCCGAGGAGCGCATCGCCGTCGTTTCTCATCGGTCGGTCCTGAAGGCGATGCTGGCCGAGGCCCTCGGGCTCGGCGACCGCTGGTTCTGGAAGTTCCACCTGGACAACGCCTCCATCACCGTGCTCATGCATGACCCGATACGCGGGTTCGTCCTCTCCAAGCTCAACGAAACGTCGCACCTGAGCGAGACGGTCTTCGAGTGGGATTAGAAATTTCCAAGAACCACCGTGACGAGTGATTAGTGACGCGTGACGAGAAAGGCAGGAATCACGAGCTCAGGGAAGACAGAGGGAAGAGACTGGGGCCCTATGAGCATTCTACCGGCATGATCCTCGCTCTCAGGCTTAGCCCGGTCCTGTTGCTGCTGAACGCGTTCGTCTTGGCCCAGGAGGCGCCGTCCAGCATCAACCCGGCGGGCATGACCATCGAGGCGCGCTTCCCGCCGCCGCCGGGCTATGCGCGGGTCGAAGCCGCGGAAAACTCCTTTACAGCATATCTTCGGCGCCTGCCCCTGAAGCCCCACGGGGAGCCGGTCCGGCTGCATGACGGGCGCATCAAGCCCAATCCCGGCGTCTATGCCGCCGTGGTCGACCTGTCCATCGGAAGCCGCGACCTGCACCAGTGCGCCGATGCCATTATCCGCCTGCGCGCCGAGTTCCTGTTCTCCCGCGAGCGCTTCGACGAGATCCGTTTCCGCTTCACCAGCGGCTTCCAGGCCGAGTACGCCCGCTGGCGTCGCGGCGAGCGCATCGCGGTGCGCGGCAATGACGCCCGCTGGGTGCCGGGCGCGCCCGCCGGCGATGACCGGCGCAGCTTCCGACGCTTCTTGGAGACCGTGTTCGCCTATGCCGGTACGGCGTCGCTGGCCCGGGAGCTCACGGCCGTTCCCAGCGATGCTCCCGAGATCGGCGCTGTCTTCATCCAGCCCGGGCACCCCGGTCACGCGGTGATCGTCATCGATCGGGCCGCGTGCGCCGCCGCCGGCCGGGAAGTTTTTCTTCTGGCCCAGAGCTACATGCCCGCCCAGGAGATCCAGGTGCTGGAGAATCCAAGAGACTCCCGCCTGAGCCCATGGTACGCGGCCGGATTCGGCGAGATGTTGGTCACCCCGGAGTGGACGTTCCGGGCCTCGGACCTGATGAGATTTCCCGAACGATAGAATCCGTTCGACGTTTGATGTCTCAAAACGAAGGTTCATGAGTTGAAAGGTTCAAGTGTTCATGTGTTCGGAAAAGGAAATTTCCAAAAATATCGTCTTAACGCTTCAACCTTTCAACTCTTCAACGTTTCAACCGTGCTGCTCAAATTTGAACGTCGAACAGCGAACCTATTGCCTTGAATCCAAGACTTGCCGCACCTTCTTGGCCAGTTCCTGGGCGGTGAAGGGCTTGGCGATGAAATGGACGCCACGGTCTGCGACTCCGTCGCGGGCGATCCCCTTCTCGACCTGGCCCGACATGCAGAGGATCCCGGCTCCGGGTATGAGCGCCTGCGCCCGCGCCGCCAGGGTCGCGCCCGTCATGTCGGAAAGGATGACGTTGCTCAGCAGAAGGTCGAAGCGGGTCCCTGCGCCGATAAGGGCGAGGGCCGAGGCTCCGTCGGCGGCGGCCTGGACGCGGTATCCCAGTCCGGACAGGATCAGGCGCATGAAATCGATCAGCGCCGGCTCGTCCTCGACGAGCAGCAGTGACTCGCTGCCGCGCGGGAGTTCTTCAAACTCCTGCGCTTCGACCCGGGCGGTACCGCTCGCTGCGGGGAAATAGACCGTCATGGTCGTCCCATGTCCCGGCTCCGACTTCACCGTGATCGCTCCGCGGTTCTGCTGCACGGCGCCGTAGACCGCCGCCAGCCCGAGCCCCGTCCCCTTGCCCACGGGCTTGGTGGTGAAGAAGGGATCGAAGATGCGCGGGATGTCGTGCTCGGAGATGCCGCAGCCGGTGTCGTTGACCGATAGCGCCACGTAGTTCCCCGGCTCCATGATCGGGTTCGCCCCCGGCGGCGAAGCGTCGATGCGCTCCCGGCTCGTAGCGATGGTAACGGTGCCGCCCCGGGGCATGGCGTCGCGGGAGTTGACCGCCAGGTTGATCACGACCTGCTCGACCTGGCCCGGATCGGCCATGATCGACGCGGAGCCGGCTTCGGTTTTCAGGACGATGCGGATGTCCTCGCCGATGAGCCGCTCCAGCAGCCGGACGATCCTCCGCACGTGGCGGTCGAGGTCGATGAGTCGCGGCTCGGTCGCCTGCCCGCGAGAAAAGGTCAGGAGCTGCCGGGTGAGCGCCGCGGCGCTCTCGGCGGCCCGCATGATGTCCCGGAGCCGGGTGGCGGCGGGGCTGCCGGCATCGAGCTTCGCGATGGCCAGGCCGGCGTTGCCCATGATCGTGGTCAGGAGGTTGTTGAAGTCGTGGGCCACGCCGCCGGCCAGCCGGCCCACCGATTCCATTTTCTGGGCATGAACCAGCTGTGCCTGCAGGCGCTCCTTTTCGCTTTCCTGGCGGCGGCGCTCGGCGAGCTCCCCCTTCATGCGCTCGAGCGCCCGCTGGTTGATGACGAAGACGCTGAAGGCGGTGAGAGTGATGAAAACGAAGGCGACGACGTTGTCGGCGATGTACTCCATGTAGCGGTGAAAGGGCATCTCCAGCTGGCCTCGGGCGTGCAGGATGAAGATGAGAAACAGCGCGAGATTGCCCCCCCCGTAGAGAAGGATGGCTCCCTTGCGGCGGACCACGGCCAGCGGCGTCAGGGTCAGGATCCCCAGCACGAAGACGATCGTGTCCAGGCGGGACAATTCTCCGGAGCGGTCCAGGAGCATGACGATCCAGGTCACCAGGAACAGGGAGACCAGGAGCAGGTGAGCCGACAGCGAGAAACGCCCCCTGAGCAGGAGCACGAATATCCCCAGGAGCGGCAGCAGGGCGAGGGCCTCGGGGATCAGGATCAAGAAATTAAGCCGGTAGCCCAGGGTGGGATTGTGCAGATGGGAGATGGCGCTGTAGGCGATGGCCAAGGGCAGGATGAACAGGATCAGGAGATAGATCAGGAAGAACAGCTTGGCCTTCATGCGGATGATGGGATCGGCGCCCTCGTAATGCCGCATCGCCCGCTCCAGCCATTTTCGTATCATCTTCACGTGCTCCCTTGCCGTTTCCAGCACGCGTCCCCCGGCTTCCTTCTCTCTCTCAAGCACAAGAATTATACCCTCCCGATTCGCCACGTTCAAGTGGGGGCGCTTTTTTTAGCCCATGCTGGGCGGAGAAGCGGTCGCTTTTTCGTCCGCTAGCGCGGGCGCCTTCATCCTGGTGTCTCGCAACCGGTCCTAGGCCGGCTCGCTGGCGCCGCTTGCAAAACCGCTGTTATGGCGGAGAAATGTCTTGATTAATGTTCATGAGGAACGGTAGGCAGCATGAGCGCGAAAGACGCGCGGTCAGGCGCGGCCGCTTCCGGCCAGCCGGTATTGGATCGATACGATCTCGTCGCGCAGCGCCGCTGCGGCCTGGCCCGGGTCGGCGGCGCGGGCGATGGCTCGCGACACGGGCAGCAACAGGCCGCGACCGTCGCGGCGCAGACCGGCCCGGAGTGCCGGCTCCAGCTCTCCGCCCTGGGCGCCGATGCCGGGAGCCAGGAACCACAGCTCGGGCGCCGCCTGGCGGACGCGGGCCATGGCCTCGGGCTGGGTGGCGCCGACCACTAGGCCGAGGTTGTTTCGCGTGTTCCATGACCGGCCCAGGCGGGCCACTGTGACGTAGAGCGGTTCCCCCGCTACCCCGACCGGCAGGTCCTGCAGGTCATGGGCGCCGGGATTGGAGGTCTTGCACAGGAGGAACGCCCCCTTTTCCCCGTCGGCCAGGAAGGGCTCGACCGAGTCGCGGCCCAGGTAGGGCGAGAGGGTCACGGCGTGGGCGCCCAGCTCCTGGAACGCCGAGCGGGCATAGGCCTCGGCGGTGGAGGCGATGTCGCCGCGCTTGGCGTCAAGGATGACCGGGATCATGGACCCCAGGTGCCGCGAGCGCTCGCGGATGCCGTCGATCACCCGCTTCAACGCGTCCCAGCCCGGGGCGCCGAACTGCTCGAAAAAGGCGGCGTTGGGCTTGAAGGCGGCGGCGCAGGGTGCGGTGCGCTCGACCAGGTCGATGCAGAAGCGCAGCGCGGCAGCGGCGGTCGGAGAGGGAAGATCGCCGATGTGCGGGTCGAGGCCGATGCACAGCAGCGAAGATGAGTCGCTCACCCGCCTTTCAAGGAACGTGAAAAAACTTTCCATTTTTTTACTGCATTGTAGTGAAATCCAGCGGACGAGTCAACCACGGAGGTGATTGGCGACATGCATCAGAGGAATGCGGTCCAGAGCCGCCAGTGTCCTTCCGGGCGGCTCGGGATGAGCCCGGGGCCTCAAGGAAGAAATCCTTGCATTTTTTTCAAATTGCGTTGATTCCCTGTCAAATCGGATGGTCAATCAGGATTTCCCTCCTACTTCTGAAAATCCCTATTGACTTTTTCTTTTTGGCATTTACAATCGGGATCATAGTGGATCAAATTCTTTTTAGAAAGGGGGAGGGAAAGATGGTATTCTTCAATTCTCACCGAAAATGCATTTCTCTGTTCGCGATGATTGCGTTTGCGGGGCTTCTGTTCTTCTGGGCCAGTCCGGCGCCTGCTGCGCCAACGGTCGCGTCATCTGAGAAGAATCCGGCCGTCGGAGCAACCGGCTCAAGCGATGAGGAAACCGGCTTCGTCGAAGAGGAGGAAGCTGCTCCCGTCACCAAAAAGATGAAAAAGAAGACCCCATGGCTGCTCATTGGCGCCGCCGTGGTGGTGGGCGCTGCGGCCCTTTACTTCTTGGTCCTCAAAAAACCCAAGTACACACTGACCGTTTCCCTCACTGGAGCGACCGGCAATCCTGCCGCTACCGAGAAGTACAAGAAAGGCACCGTCGTGTCGTACAACTATTCGTTGCAGAGCGGCTATGTCAACCTGGCGGTCAAACTGGACGGCGTCGCCGTCGCCTCGTCGGGTACGGTCACCATGGACAAGGACCATACCCTGACGGTCACCGCCGTGCAGGGCGCCGCCATCCAGGTGAATTCGACCCCCACTGGCGCCAAGATTTTCTTGGACAACGTGGACACAGGACTGACGACCAACGCCACCGTCAGCGGCGTGACCCCGGGATCGCATACCGTCAAGTTGACCAAGAGCGGATATTACAATTATTCCACCGCGGTGACCACCACCAGCGGTCAGACCGCCACGGTCAACGCCACGCTGTACCGCGACGTGACGGGGAAGTGGAGCGGCACGACCAACCAGGGTTATCCCATGTTCGTGAATGTCAGCGGCAGTACGGTCAATAGCTACAATATCAAGATGAAGTTGACCGGCGGTATAGGCACCCTCACCCTGGAGGTCACCGGATGGGGGACGTATTCCATCAGCAACGGCTCCTTTACCATCAGCACCACCGTGGGCACCGGCGGCTCCCTGAAAATTACCGGCAAGTTCAACTCGGCCGGCACGGCGCTGACCGGGACCTGGAGTTGCAATTATTTATCGGCCTGGGGCTATTTCACCGGCTCCGGCACGTACAATGCCACCAAGAGCGGCTCCATGAAGCAGGTCGTGCGCCCATCCGCCGAGGGAGTGCGAATTCTGGAGGAACGTCTCAACTAAGGAGAGAGCATTCCCCGGCGTTGAAGAAGCCGGCGGCGCCGGGAAAGACTGCCCAATGCCGAGCAGCTTAGGTTCTGCGATGTTCGTCGGGCGGTGCCGTGCAACCTGGGCGGCGCGCAGATCCTTTTGCATCCTGGGTGACAGGGAAATTATATTGTTATGGCCAATTGACAGATATCGATCATGTGCAATTCATCAAGAATAAGAGCGCACAAAGGTCTTTGAAGGCGGACTGGAAGTTTTCCACAGCACAATGTGAATGGCGGCTTTTCAGTCGGCTGCCATGATCGGTTTTTGCTCGGTGATCCCGCCGATATAGTACCAGAATTTCTTTCAATATCAACATGATCAAGAAAAAAAATAGCTGTTGTGTAAAAAATAGCCAACAAAACGGAGAACTGCCTATTCAAAGACCAGGGACATGGCATGAATACCTAGGATTGGATCAATGGGCAGCGACGGGAAGCCGATACGTGAAGCGGTCATCCTGGATTCGTCTTGCTGAGGTCGGTCCGTCTCCGTCGGGTTTGCAACGGGCGAGCAGAAGAAGGTATGGTGCCCGGGGTGAAGCCCGAAGTGGGTGGTTGCGCCGGCGCTTGGGAGCTACAGCTTCAGGGAGAGGCCGATTCGGAGCAGCCAGCCCGAGAGGTCGAGGCGGAAGGGGGAGTCCGAAGCCCCCTCCTGGGGGCGGCAGGTGGGAAAGCGCCGGGAAAGGGTTCCCCAGGGCGTGATCACCGTTTCCTGGCGGGTCAGCCATTTCCCCGACCAGGTCCAGGTGCTCGCCGCTCGCTCCTCGCGACCCGTGCCCGAAAGCGAATTCACCCGCCCCCCGTAGTAGCCGGCGGCCAGGAAGAGCGCCAGGCGGCGGTTTAGGGCGCGCTCGAACCGGCCGCCAAGTTCCACTCCCACTCCCGTTCCGCTGCCCTTCTCCTCCCGCTCTCCTTCGGAACGGAACACCGGCCAGCTGTAATCGGGTCCGCGCATGTCCCAGGCGTAGGTCCAGGCGGCGCGGTAGCGGACGCTGGCAAACAGGGGCCCGAGCGCGGCGTGGGCCTCGGCGACGAAGTGCCGGACCAGCCTGCGGCGGAAGTGAACCGCGATGCTGGGCCACCAGCCGCGCACGCTGAGCCGATAGGGCGAATACGAAAGCGTCTCCACGTCCTGGTCCCCGCCGCCGAGCTCGCGGGTGTATTCGCTCAGGAGTTCGCACGACCGCCCGGCCTCCATGACGCGCAGCCCGGCGGAGACGGACAGGGGCCCGGCGAAGTCGAGGCGCAGCCGGGGCTCGAACATCGCGCCTCCCCGGACCGGTCGGCGCCGCCCCTCGAGACGCGCGTTCCAGGAGCGGATGGAGCCGGCGTCCTGCAGGTGGGCCAGGTAGCGCTCGTATTGGAGGTCCTGGAGCTGATCGTCGGCCGCGACCGCCTGGTTGAGATCCCCCGGATCCAAGAACTGCCAGCCGCCTCCAAGTTCCAGGCGCAAGGAGCACCGTTTTCCCCCCCGGGCTTGGAGCGACGGCGCGATCAGCGCTGCCAGCGAAACGAAAAGCACGGCGATCCGGTCGCATGAACGGCGGCGTTCAATCATGCTCGCCTCCCTGGGAGTCGGATTCCGCGGCCGTCTGGCGCAGCCAGGCTTCGACGTCGTCGCGCAGGTCCAGCGGCTGGGTCAGGGAGACGGCGTGGCAGCTGTCGCGATAGAGGGGGAAGCGGATGGATCGCCGGGCCAGGCCGGGCAGGTCGGCGAACGCCCCGGGGCGGTACTCCAGATCGATCCGTCCGGGTCGCTCCTCGGTTCCCCCCCGTTCATGGCGGACCGCGGCCAGGATCTCGTCGTGCCGGGCCAGGGCCGGGGGCAGGGCCTCGGTGTAGACGACCAGGTCCAGGGCGGCGTTTGTGATGAAGGTATGCACGTGGGCGACGTTCTTCAAAAACATCCTGCCGTAGCGGGCCTGCCAGGAATGGATGTCGAAGCCGCGCGCCAAGGCGACGTTGCACACATGGAAGGCCCAGTTGGCGTTGGAATTGGTCCCGATGAAGTAGCGGTCCCAGGGCTGGAGGACGCCGAACACGGCCGCCATGTCTCCCGGCTCCTGGTTCCCGGCCATGCTCTCCAGGCGGGCCGGCACCTCGAAGAGGACGCGGGTCAGGGGGGACTCCGTCTCGTGGGCGTAGGCCCAGGGCGAATCGGCGAGGATGACCCGGTAGGCGGCGGCGCGGGAGGAGGCGTACAGCGCGTCGATTCTTGCCGCGTCCACCCCGGTGACTTGGGAGAGATTGGCCACCGTGCGCAGCTGCACGCCGGCGTTGTCGAAGAAGCCGTTGAGCCAGTCGCGGGGCTTGCTGACCATGTAGTAATCGCGCCCGGCCACGTCGTAGACGTACTCGAGCAGGTCGGGGTAGCGCTGCGGGTCGAAGGGGGCGCCCACCTCCTCGGCGAGGCGGTAGAGGATGGAGCCCGGGCGCCGCAGCAGCTCATCGGCGACCGCCGACTGGTGGTCCATGCTCAGGGCCGGCTGGATGAGGATCTGCCGGCCGAACTGGCGCGCGATGACCCCGGCGGGAACGACGCGGCCGGCATACTCGGGGAAAACGGCATCGAAATGCGCCTGAATCTCGGAGACCAGAGCCGGGTCCTGGAAGGTCTCGCGGCCGTTGCCGTAGTCGGCGTAATTGAGAAGGATGTGCAGCATGGCCGTGGCCCGCACCCCGCCGTAGCTCTCGCCGACGACGACCACCGGCCGGTCGCGCAGGGCCGGATGGGCGGCCAGGAAGCGTAGCAGCAGGCGGACGAAGTCGGCGCCGTCGAGCAAGGAGTTGAAGTTCTGGGCGTTGAACTCGCGCAGCCGCTCGTTGACGTCGGCCGGCTGGGCCATGAGGTTGTAGGAGAATCCCGTTTGCCGGGCGTCGACGTAGAGCAGGTGGCCGAGGCGGGTCCAGGGCACGGGATTGGCAATGAAGCCGCCGCCGCCGTCGACGCGGTTATCGACCGTGAAGTGCCCGGTGTACATGCTCATCAGGCCGCAGCTGGTGGCGCTGCCGGGCCCGCCATTGAAGAAAACGAAGAGCGGCATGCCGGCTTGGTCCTTATCGGCGCTCAGGAAGCTGTACCAAAGACGGGCCGGGGACGACTCGAGAACCAGGCGGTCGTCGTAGCTGCCGCGCTGGAACCAGAATGTGATTGGCTCGATGGCCATCAGTCCCGCCTCGTTTCCCGATTGGGCGGGGGCAAGTTGGCCCAGCAGCGCCAGGCACAGGCACGCCAGGATCATCACGCGGGAGGGTAAAACGCCGTGTTCCATGCTTCTTTCTCCTGGATGCGGAACCATTTTATCCTTCTTCCCCATTAATGAATAGAAAAATCCTTTTTGCAAATAGGGAAAAGGTCATTTTTTTTATTTGTTCGGGCTTTGTTCTTTTTTCTCACCGATGCCGCTGATGACGCCCATGGATCTTCCAGTGCTTTGCAGTTGACACGGGAGCAAAGTGATGTTATAATTAATAATAAATATCGTTATTAATATGAAAAAAGCAAGGAGAAAGAGCTGTCAGCGTGAGCGCATCTTCCAGGTGATCAAGGAGAGCGGCGATCATCCCACGGCCCTCCAGGTTTACGAATCCCTGAGGCGCGAGATGCCTTCCCTCAGCCTCGGCAATGTCTATCGCAACATCGCCATCCTGCTGGAGGAGGGGCGGATCCAGGGCGGGGAATTCGGCAGCGGCACCGTGCGCTACGACGCCGTCACCCGCTCCCACTACCACTTCGTCTGCGAGCGCTGCGGTTCGGTCAGCGACTTCGCCATGCCGCCGCAGGAGGAGATCACCGAAGCGGCGCGGCGCCTTTCCCCTCACCGCATCAGCGGCCACACCATCCGCTTCTTCGGCGTCTGCGCCGGCTGCGCGGCTAAAAAAGGGTCTATTCAACCATAAGGAGATACACCATGGAAAACAGCAAAACCAGCATGCCCCGCATCGGTGACAAAGCCCCGTCCTTCAAGGCGGTCACCACCCAGGGCGAGATCAGCTTCCCGGATCAGTACGCCGGCAAGTGGATCATCCTCTTCAGCCACCCGGCCGATTTCACCCCGGTCTGCACCTCCGAGTTCATGACCTTCGCCACCATGGAGGATAAGTTCAGCGAGCTCAACTGCCAGCTGGTCGGCCTCTCGGTCGACGGCCTCTACAGCCACATCGCCTGGCTGCGGACCATCAAGGAGAGGATCGACTACAAGGGGATGAAGAACGTCGAGGTGAAGTTCCCGCTGATTGAGGACATCACCATGGAAGTGGCCAACAAATACGGCATGATGCAGCCCGGCGAGAGCTCGACCAAGGCCGTTCGCGCCGTCTTCTACATCGACCCCAAGGGGATCATCCGCACCATCATCTACTACCCGCTGAGCATGGGCCGCAACTTCGACGAGCTGCTGCGCGTGCTCCAGGCCCTGCAGACCGCCGATGCCTTCGGCGTGGCCACCCCGGCCGACTGGCGCCCCGGAGACGACGTGATCGTCCCGACGGCCGGTTCGTGCGGCACGGCCAAGGATCGCGTCGACAATGCCGGCGACGACTACTACTGCCTCGACTGGTTCATGTGCTTCAAGA
>JAFGST010000181.1 GCA_016934475.1 Candidatus Aminicenantota bacterium
AGCTGCAGGGTGCCGGTAGGGCAGATGTCGACGCACAGGCCGCAACCCTTGCAGTACAGAGGCACCAGGGTCAGCTTGTTCTGCTTGGGGGAGGGCTTTTTCTTGGCCCGCCGCTCCAGCGCGTCCTGGTTGGCTTTCGCTTCTTCCTTCTCCATGTCTTCACCTCGATTCGGGGCCATCGGCAGCAGGAACTTCGATTGTAACACAGAATTCCCGCCTTGTGAACCGCAGGGCGAAGCGCCGCTCCTCAGGTCCGGATCTTGAAGAACAGGAAGACGGAGATGGCGGTGAAGAGGACCAGGGGGGCGAAGGCGGCGAGCAGCGGCGAGACGGCGCCGGTGGTCCCCAGGGAGCTGAAAATGCCCAGGGCCGCCCAATAGACCATGGAGATGCCCACGGCGATGCCGATGCCGAAAAGGGCGCCGCGGTTGCCCATCAGGAAGGAGAAGGGGATGGCGATGAAGACCATGACCAAGGAGGAGAAGGGGAAGGCGTAGTTGTTGCAGAGCTGGGCCCGATAACGCAGCGTGTCGCTGCGCTGCGACTTCAGGTAGCGGATGTACTCCTTCAGCTCGCGGCTGTTCATGGCGCCGGTGAATTTCCTCTTCTCGCTGAAAAAGCGGCGGTTCTCGGCGATGCGCAGCCGCGTCTCGCGGAACGGCTCGATGGCCGAGGGCAGATGGTCCCGGAAATCCCTGCGGAAGCCGTGGCTCAGCCGCAGGGTGTGCTCCCCCTCCCAGGAGGCGGTACGCGCCGAGACGCGCCGCGTAAGGCGGAAGGCGTCGTCCAGGTAGAGCACGTTGAAGTTGTCGAAGCGGCGGTTGCCCTTTTCGTAGTAATTGTAGAAATAGACCTGGTTGCCGCGGCCCAGCACCCAGTTGCGGGCCAGCTCGATGTCGCTCACCGACTGGCGCTTGTGGATCACGTCCAGCACTTGGGCCGAGCGGCGGTTGGCCTCGGGAAGGACGTTCTCCTGGACCGCGAAGACCGCCAGCGACAGGAGCACGCCGAGAAAGAACGCCGGCAGCGCCAGGCGCAGCAGACTGACGCCGCCGACCTGGACGGCGGTCACCTCATTGTTCTTGCTCATCAGCGAGAACGTGAGCAGCACGGCGGTCAGCAGCGCGATGGGCAGGATGATGGTGACGATTTCCGGCGTGGCGTAAAAGTCGTATTTCAGAACATAGATGAAGGGGACCTTGTTCTCGATGACGTTGTCGATCAACTCCAGGATGTTGATGATGTAGAACACCAGCAGCAGCGAGAAGAAGACCAGGAAGAAGACCAGCAGCATGCGCCGCAGCACGTAGCGGTCGAGGATCTTTGCCGGGCTCCAGGCGGAGCGCGCCGGGCCGGGTGCTGCCGCTTGCGGCCGCGGCGCGGACCGCCGGCGCCAGCGCAGGCTGAAGCCGAACAGCTTTTCCCAATGGATCGCCTTTTCGCGGCTGGTGAAGCGGTAAAGCGCGATGCCGATGGCCACCAGGAAGACGGTCGGCGCCCAGGAGCCCCAGAAGGGCGTGACCACCCTCTTGATGATCAAGTTGCGGCCGGCGGTCATCAGCACGTAGTATATGAAAATGATCCCCAGCGAGATGACGAAACCGCTGGTCTTGCCCCCCTTGCGGGTGGAGATCCCCAGCGACAGCCCCAGGAAGCCGAGGGCCAGGCAGGCGAAGGGCAGGGCGAATTTCTTGTGCAGCTCCAGGCCCAGCAGCACGTTGCGCGGCTCGGCGCGCGTGCGGCGCACCAGCTCGGGAAAGACCAGCTGCGTGCTGCGCCGGCTCTGGCGGAAGCCGATCAGGTTGGAGACCGTCTCGATCTTCTGGGCGAAGAAGGTCAGGGAGTACTTGCCCGGCTCGTCCTTCTTGAAGGAGTGCGCCACGCCGTCAAAGAGCGCGATGTAGTTCTCCTTCTGCCCATGACGGGTGATGAAGCGCCCCTTGCGGGCGAAGAGCACCGTGTCTTCCTCCGGCTTCTGCATGGAGTACAGGAGCACGTCGCGCCAGTCCCCGTTGCGCTCCTGATCGCGGAAATAGAGGCTGTAGGAAGGCAGTCCCTGGAAGAAGACGCCCGGCTTGATCCCCGAGACCGTCTGCGAGAGGGCCACCCCGGTGTAGAGGCGGTTGAAGCGGTAGTTGGCCTCGGGGGCCAGATACATGATCAGCCAGGACGAGACGAGCCAGGTACCGAGGGAGAACAGCATCACCGGCTTCAGCAGCCGGCGGTTGCGCACCCCCATGGTGCGCAGGGCGATGACCTCCGAATCGGAGCTCAGGCGGCTCATCCCCGCCAGCACGCCCATCAGCGTGGCCATGGGGATGGTGAAAGAGAGAAGGTCGGGCAGCAGGTAGAGGAGAATCTTGAAGATGGTCCCAGCCGTCGCCCCTTTCGAGATCAGCGTCTTGGAGAGGATGAGGATCTGGTTGATCAGCAGGGTGAAGGTGTAGACCAGCAACCCGATGGCGAACGGCGAGGCGATTTCCTTGAGGATGTAGCGGTCAAGGGCCCTTTTCATCGGAAAATCATAGCACAGTCGCGGGCGCATTTCCAAGCCGCCCGCGGCTCAGGGGGCGAGCGCCAGGGGGGCGGGAGTGAAGGAGAGGATGAAGACGAGCAGGGCGGCCGCGGCCAGGAGCTTTCTCTTGCCGTCGAGGCGCTCGGCTTCGAATATCGGCGGGTGGCGCAGTCCGATCAGGGCGACGACCAGCGCCCAGAAGAGCCAGCCCTGCCAAAAAAGGATTCCTAGAACGACGATGGCCGCGATGGCGACGATCCCAGCGGCGTAAGCCCTGCGGCCCAGGAGGGAATACAGGATGTGGCCGCCGTCGAGCTGTCCGATGGGGAACAGGTTGAAGGAGGTGGCCAGCAGTCCGAACCAGCCGGCGAAGGCCACGGGATGGACCAGCAGGTCGCTCTGCACCGGGAGCTCTCCCAGCAGCAGCCGGCCGATCAGGGTGAAGGCCAGCGGCTCGCCCAGGGTCAGGCCCCCGTCGAGGGTCCCGCGCTCAACGAGGCGCGAGCGCGAGATGCCCAGGGCGATGACCGGCAGGGCGACCAGGAAGCCGCTCAGGGGGCCGGCCAGTCCCACGTCGAAGAGGGCTTTCTTCGAGGAGAAGGGGGAGCGGATCTTGATGAAGGCGCCGAAGGTGCCGATCAGGGTGGGCGCGGGAATGAAGTGCGGCAGGGTGGCCTCGATGCCGTGGCGGCGGCAGGCGAAGAAGTGCCCTAGCTCGTGAACCAGCAGGATGCCCAGCAGGGCGAAGGAATAGGGCAGGCCCCAAAGCCAGGCACCGGGATTTTTCCAAAGAAAGGCGAAGAATCCCTGGCCGGCGGGCAGCACGACGTTGTGGTAGCTGATATGGTACTGCACGCCGATGACCAGTGTGAACAGCAAGGTCAGCAGGAACAGGGCGGCGGGAACGGCGATGGCGCGGCCGCCGGAGGCGGTCATCTTCCCCAGCCTGGCAATGGTTTTCGAGAGGTTTTCTCCCGCTCGGCAAGCCGCGTACGCGGGGCGCGGGACGGAATGGGCCTACAGCTTGACGCAGGAGTCGGTGGGACACACCGAGGCGCACTGCGGCTCATCGAAATGACCCTTGCACTCGACGCACTTGCTGGCGTCGATCACGTAGTATTGGTCGCCCTGGGAGATGGCCTGGACAGGGCAAACCGCTTCGCAGGCGCCGCAGCTGATGCAGGTATCGATGATCGTCAATGCCATGTTTCCTCCTTCGAGAGAAACCATTTTAGTATTAAAATCGCCTCTTGTCAACTTTCCCGGGCCGGGCGCCGCCAGCGCCGCGGCCAGGTCCGTCATTTCCCGCCGATCATCTTGCCCAGCTGGCCCAGCACCGAGCCTTCGTCCTTCTGCCGGCCCAGGCCGATCTTGGAAGCACGGATGACGCGGTCGGCCAGGCGCGAGAAGGGCAGGGTCTGGAGGTAGAGCCGTCCCGTCCCCCTCAGCGTGGCCAGGAAGAGCCCCTCGCCGCCGAAGAACATCGACTTGAGGTTGCCGGCGCGCTCGATGTCGTAGTCGAGCGACGGCGAGAAGGCGACGATGCAGCCGGTGTCGACGCGCAGGGTTTCGCCCTTCATCTCCTTCTCGATGACCGTGCCGCCGGCGTGGACGAAGGCCAGGCCGTCGCCCTGCAGCCGCTGCAGGATGAAGCCCTCGCCGCCGAAGAGGCCGGCGCCGAAGCGCTTGGTGAAGGCGATGGAGATGCCGGTGCCCAG
>JAFGST010000182.1 GCA_016934475.1 Candidatus Aminicenantota bacterium
CGGAGCCGGGCTCAATCTTCGGCGGCGACGTGGACGCGGTCGCGGCCGGCGCTCTTGGCGGCGTAGAGAGCCGCGTCGGCCCGCGCCAGGAGGTCGGCCACACCCGCAGCCCCGGCCGTGGCGACGCCGATGCTGCAGCTGACGCGCAGCGAGCCGCCGCCAGGCAGGGAGTGGGCTCGTGAGGCCATGGCCTTGCGCAGCCGCTCGGCCAGCTCCGCTGCCCCTTCGACACCGGTCTCGGGCAGCGCCACGCAGAACTCCTCGCCGCCGTAGCGGCCGGCGAAGTCGCTTTTTCTCAGGACGCCGCGGATGCGCGAAGCGGCCGAGACCAGGACCTCGTCGCCGGCCAGGTGGCCGTACTCGTCATTCACCCCCTTGAAGCGATCGAGATCGATGAGCATCAGCGAGAGGGGACGGCGGTAGCGTCCCGCCCTCTCCGCCTCCGCCTCGAGACGCTCCAGGAAATGCTGGCGGTTGAACAGCCCGGTGAGCCCGTCGGTTCGCGCCAAGCGCTCCAGCTCGCGCGTGGCCCGGACGCGGCGGGTGATATCCTGGACGATGGTGTCAAAGTAGAGCAGGCGGCCGGCGGCGTCGAAGAAGCCCCGCGCGTCGAAGGCGGCGATCAGCTCCTCCCCGCCGCGTCGCCGCAGGTGGACCTCGTGGTTGAGCACGGCGCCGTGCTGGCGCAGCCGCTCGATCAGCGCCGCGCGCTGGCCGGGATCGATCCACACGTCCTCGAGCCGCGCCTCCTGGAGCTCCTCGAAGGAACTGAAACCCATCATGCGCAGAAGCGCTCCGTTGGCGGTCAGGATGTTACCCTCCTCGTCGGCGCGGTAAATGCCTACCGGAAGGTTCTCCTGCAGCGTGCGATACTTCTGCTCGACCTCTTCCAGCGAACGCGCGAGGGACGCCCGACCGCCGGCGGGAAACCACTCGCTGAGGAAGAGGGGCCGCCCCTGGTGGCGGCTGCCGAGAGCAGCGACCTGCACCGTGACCTCGGTCTCCGAACCCGCGAAGGGGACGCGCAAGGAAAGGGTGAAGCGCTCGCCGGGAGGGCGCGAGGCGGCGCGCGTAAAGATGGCGCCGCCGGCGCATTCCTCCAGGCGCAGCCTCTCCCGGTCGCCGGGAACGATCAAACCCGGGAAGGAGTCACGGAACGACTTGCTGGCAAGGACGAGGCGCCCATCGCCATCCAGGACGGCGATGGGCAGCGACGAGTTCCAGAACAGCTCCCGCAGCAGGTCGGCACCCCGGGCCGCGGCGGTTGGCGTTTTTCCCATGGGGACAATATGGTACGAATCGGGCGATTTTTCAAGCTTTTCCTGCGATCGCGCGACGCTTGCCATCGCGGCGCCTTTCCCGTACAATTGCCAAGGGAGCCGCCCGTGGCCCCGGGGAGGACGGCATGGCGAAGAACAAGGGCATCCTGTACGAGCCGAGGAGGTTCAACCGCATCCGACTGTGGAAGGGGGTGGACGAGCAGCAGTGGAATGACCCGCGCTGGCAGCTGCAGAACTCGATCCGCGGCGTCGAGCAGCTCAAGAAGGTCATCCGCCTGAATGCCCTGCAGGAGCGGGAGATCGCCCGCACCGTGGACACGCTGCGGGCCCAGGGCAAGCAGCCCCTGCGCATCACCCCCTACTACGCCTCGCTTATTCAGCCCGATCCATTCCACCCGGAGATGCTGTTCGGCGAGAAGGCGCACAAGCGGCTCGACGCCATCTTCTGGCAGAGCGTGCCCACGCCGGCCAACCTGCTGTTCCCCGACACCGGCCTGGAGGGCGCAATGAGCGAGAGCTCGCGGAGCTACGGCGCGGCCTACCAGCGCTACCCCAACCGGCTGGCCCTCTTCGTGGCCCAGAACACCAGCTGCGCCTCCTACTGCGTGCACTGCCAGCGGGCCAAGTCCCTGGACGGCACGGTGGAGGTGAACCGCAGCGAGATCGACCGGGGATTGTTCTACATCGGCTACAACCGCAACATCCAGGAGGTGCTGGTCACCGGGGGCGACGCCCTCATGATCAGCCGCCAGCGGCTGCAGTACGTGCTGGAGGAACTGAGCCGCATCGAGCACCTGCGCGTCATCCGCATCGCCACCCGCGTCCCGGTGGTCCTGCCCATGGCGGTGACCGACGACCTGCTGGAGCTGGTCAAGGCCTCGGCCAACCGCTACTCCGGGCGCAGCCCGAAGTACGTGTACTTCATGACCCACATCAACCACTACCAGGAGATCACCGCCGACCTGGCCGCGGCCGTGAAGCGCATCCGCGAGCACGGCTTCACCGTGCGCAACCAGACCGTACTGCTGAACCACGTCAACGACTACTACCGGACGCTCGCCGAGACGTTCCGCCGCATGTTCTGGATCGGCGTCCATCCCTACTACCTGCTGCAGTGCCACAAGGAGAAGGGCATCGTCCATTTCATCACCCCCATCCAGGTCGGCAAGCTCTACATGAAGCACCTGCAGGGCTGGATGGCCGGCACCACCGTTCCCAAGTACGCCGCCAACGTGGAGGGCGGCGGCGGCAAGATCCTGCTGATGCCCAGTGGCCACGATACCCTGAACCTGGGCACGCCCATCGAAACCAAGATCTCGGAAAGCTACGCCACCGTGACCACCTGGGACGGACGCGAGCTCTACCGCTACGAGGCGCTGGGACGGGCCTCGCGCCGCGAGTTCGAAGAGTCGGTGGAGATCATGGACGCCTTCATCGGCCGCCCGGGGGTCTTTTTGCCGCGGGTGATCATCGTCGACCGCAACGGCCGGCACCTGGAGACGACCAACCGCACCAAGCTGCCCGGCCTGGAAAAGATGAAGAAGGCACGGCAACTGGACTACGAGGTCATGGCCGACGGCATGCCCCTGACCAATCCCGCCGAGATCGCCGGCGAGCTGGAGAAGAAGTTCCGCCGCTCGAAATACGCTTCGTCCTGAAACAACGGCCGGGCCGGCGGGAATCGGCGCCAAGAAGGGGAACGTCCGTCCGCCCCCGCGGGTCCTGGATCCACGAGGATTCTACAATCTCTCTCTTCCCTCTTTCGCGGTCGAGACCGCCAGCCTCGTCTCATCGATGTCGACTCCCAGCCAGCGCTCCAACGCCCCGATCACCGCGTCCCTGGCGTCGAGATCCCCGATCTTCACGCGGTGGTTGGCGCCGGGTTGGACGACATGCAGCGCGTCGAGAAGGGGATCGGGTACGAGCGCCGCCGCGGTCCAGGGATCGATGCCGCCGTAGATGGTGACGATGCGCTCGCCGCTGTAACGCAGCCAGGAAACGACCGCCGCCATCACCTCGGGCCGGAACGTCATCTCCACCCCGTGCGGGGCGAAGGCGCGGTAGTCGGGCGCCGGCACCGACTGCAGCAGGCCGGCGAGATGGTCGAACATGTAGGGACAGTAGCCGATCTCGGTATAGGCCTGGTAGAAGAGGGGGCGATAGTACTCGAAGCCGGCGTCGGCGTAGTAGGAGAGGGGCGAGACGGCGACCAGGTGGTCGAACAGCACCCGGTCGGCGGCATCCGTTCCGGGGAGGGAGCTGCAGTCGCTCTCCTGCCCATACTGCCAGAAGGCGAAGGGATACTCGCAGACGGCGTACTCGAAGGCCTGCGCCTCGCTGAAAACGGTGAACGAATATCCCTTCTGTAGCGCGTGCTCGTGGACCAGGGGCAGGAGCGACGACCGCCGCCCCAGGAATTCCTGCTGCAGGGCGGACAGCTTCCCCCGGCAGGAGGCGCTCCCCACCGAGCGCAGGAAGGGGACGAAGCGCGGGTCGTCGGGCCGCTCCATGACCGGAGCCACGTAGGCGATGGTGGCGTCGACGTCACGCGGAAAATAATACCGGTAGTACAGGGCGGTCATCCCCCCCTTGCTGGCGCCGGAGCTGATCCATTTCCCGGGCAGGATGTCGCGCAGGGCCTCGCGGATGGCGTGCTGGTCGGCGGCAGCCTGGGCGATGGTGAGAAAGGACCAGTCGGTGGTCGACGGCACGGCATCGGGGAAATAGCGGTGCACCAGCAGCACCTGGTTGGCCTGCAGCAGGGCCGCCGGCTCGCTCTCGTAGTTGCGCGTTACCCCGTAGCCGGTGGTGTAGAAAACGGTGGGCGCCTCCTCGCCGCGATAGGAGAGATAGAAGCGCTGGGAGTAGGTGCCACGCCCCGGGTCGGCGTGGTCGACCGCCTGGGTGATGTCGACCTGGAAGGCCTGCTCGAACCCGGCTTGCGTGAGGGGCACGACGGTCTCCACGCCGGGAGCGCGCGCCAGCTTCTCCAGGAGCGTGAGCTCCGCCTCCTCGCGGCGGCAGCCGGCCAGCATGACCACCGAGAGCACGAGCAGGGCCAGGATCCATCTATCGCGCATCGTCACCCCCTGGATTTGGTGAATTATAGCAGAATCCGACATCGGCGCCCAGCAGCAGCGCAGAACATACTATTTAGTGATAAGTAATTTGTGATGAGAAACAGCAAGGTTCGTCTCTTGCCTTTTCTCATTACTCATCACTCATCACAATAGTTCGTTTGTCTCTTGCTGACACTGACACTTACACTGACACTGGATTTCTGCTATAACTCTCCTATGGGACAGGCGATAAAAAACCGCATCGTGATCCTCGGCGGCGGCGCCATCGGCTCGGTCATCGCCGCGGCGCTGGCCCAGAAGCAACGAGAGAGGACGATCCTCATTGGGCGGCGCGACCACGCGCGGATCATCAACGAACGCGGGCTGAAGGTCGAAGGCTTGTTCGCCGAGAGGGTATCCCTCGATGCGCGCGAGGCAGTCGACTTTCCGCTCGACGACGCGCTGCTGGTCGTTACCGTCAAGGCCGTCGATCTGGTTGCGGCGTTGCGCGGCCTGGCACCCTGGCTGCGGCCGACGACCGCCGTGCTGCTGCTGCAGAACGGGCTGGGCATCAAGGAGCTCGCCCTGGAGGCGTTTCGTTCCACCCCACTGCGCCCCGACCACGTATTCATCGGCATCGTGGCCATGGGCTCCACCTTCGTCGCCCCCGGCCATGTGCGCTGCTTCGGCGGCAATATCCGCCTCGAGCCCGCCTTCGCCGCCACGCCGTTCTTCGACCTCCTCCATGGCCTGCCCTTCAAGGTGGAGCCCAGCCGCGACATTGCCGTGGATCTCTGGACCAAACTGCTGGTCAATATCGTGATCAATCCGCTCTCGGTGCTGCTGCAGGGGCACAACCGCCTGGTCGCCGAGGAGCGCTTCGACGGGCTGAAGGAGCCCATACTGGCCGAGGGCTGCGCCGTGGCCGCGGCCGAGGGCGTGTCCCATCGGGTCGACGCCGCCTTCGTCAACCGCTTCGTGCGCTCCGACAATATTACCTCCATGCTCCAGGACTTCCGCCGCGGCCGCCGAAGCGAGATCGACTTCCTGAACGGCGCCATCGCCGCCCTGGGAAGGAAGCACGGCATCCCCACTCCGGTCAACGGCTACGTGACGGCGCTGATCCACGCCTTGGAAGCATTAAGAACCTGATCTCGGCGGACGGCGTACGGCGGACGGCGTACGGTTTACGGGAAGAAAAGAGGGCTACCTTAAACCTTACGCCTTACACCGATTGCCATTTCTTCTTCCCCCTCACCCCTCACCCCTCGCCTACTCGTCACGCGTCAGGAAGCTCGATGTCTTGTTCCTTCGCATAACGCCTGACGCATAACGACGGATCCTTTTCTTTGCCGACGCCGTACGCCGTAAACCGTCTGCCGTAAACCGAGATCAATGGTCCTTTTGGGCGCGATACGCTTTTTCCAGCAAATGGCGGATCAGCGGCCAGAGGGCGGCGGGCAGGGCGAGGCCGATAAGCAGCGGGTGCAGGGCGGCCAGGTCGAAGGCGGAGGCCGGCTTGGTTCCGAAGACGAAGGGATGGAACTGCCAGAACTCGAGCCAGAAGACCGCCTGCACGATGAGGCAGAGGGCGCAGCCGCGGCGCACCGCGAACACCTGATAGGCGACCGAGAACAGGGTGTAGGGCAGGGTGAAGAGGTTGAGCGCTCCCAGGTAGAGCGCCTGGAAATAGAAGCCGGGGCGGAAGGCGGAGATGAGCAGCACCAGCAGCGTGCCGGCGAAATAGAGCACGCCCAGGTCGGCGGCGTGGATGAGGCCGAGCACCATGCCCGCCGGCGAATCGATGACCCGCTTGCAATCGAACCAGGGGCTCCGGGGGCAGAACCTCTTGAAGACGGGCGCGTCCACCGTCCCCAGCACCAGCACGAAGGATGCCAGCAGCCCGACGACCTTCAGCAGCAGGATGAGCGCGCAAAGCCGCTCGTTGCCGCCGTGGAGGTAGAGGCGGACGAAAAAGTAGCCCAGGAGAACCGCCAGGCCGCAGGAGGAGAGAACGACGGCGACGGAAAATTTCCGCTGAGAAGGCACGATTCATTATAGCACAAGGTCCAATATGTATCCGAACTTCTACATCGATGTTCGACGTCAATGAAATCGGTTCTGTTCAAGGACAAAAAGGAGGAAGGATTCTTGGATTCGGAACGACTCGACACTTCAACGAAACTCTCGTTGACATTGTGCGCCCCACCGCCTAAAATCGGATTTTAGGAGGCCCGCGATGAAAAAATCGATCCTTTGCACCATCCTGGCGCTCATATTTTCATTATCTCTCCTGGCCGGACCCGGCGAAGTTCTCCGCAAGCTGGCCCTGCCCTCCCCGTGCTCGACCGGGCTGGCTTTTGACGGCACGGCCTTCTGGACCGTGGATCGCGACAGCGACATGCTCTACCGCTTCGACCCGGCCGACGGCCGGGTGCTGGCCGAGTTCCAGGCACCGGGCTACTTCTGCACGGCCCTGGCCTGGGACGGCCAGGGCCTGTGGGTGGCCGACATGGACTTCACCAACACCTCGGCCGAAGACTACTGCGGCAAGATCTACCGGCTCGACCCGCAGTCGGGACGGACGCTCAAGGTGATCATGGCGCCGGCCGCCGATCCGCAGGGACTGGCCTGGGACGGCGCCTCCCTGTGGGTTTCCGACAACGGCACCAGGGAGCTGTTCCAGATCAGCCCCGATGACGGCACGACGATCCGGACGCTGAAGGCCCCTGCGGGCGACCCGCGGGGCCTGGCCTGGGACGGGAGCTACCTCTGGCTGGCCGACCGCTCCAGGGACGAGATGTACCGCATCGAGCCCCGAACGGGACGCGTCATCATGATCCTGCCCGCGCCCGGCCCCTATCCCTGGGGCCTGGCCTGGACGAAAGACGGGCTGTGGGTCGCCGACTACCAGCAGGACGAGATCGCCCAGGTCGCCGTCTTCGCCGCGGGCGCCTATACGCGCTCGAAAGAGCGGAACGCCGTGATCACCGTCACCCACGACGTCATCAACTTCGGCCCGGGGACGGTGACCGATCTCGACGTCTACCTGGCCCTGCCCAAGAACCGCTCCACCCAGGAGATCCTGGCCGTCGACTTCACGCGGCCCCCCGACGGCAAGCAAACCGACCGCTGGGATCAGGAGGTCGCCTGCTTCGGCAGGGACGTCCTGAAGCCCGGCGAGCGCTTCGTCTCCAAGATGAAGGTGCGGGCAAAGATCTACGAGGTGATGTACCATCTCTTCCCGGAAAAGGCGGGCTCGCTGAGGGAGATCCCCGTCGACGTGCGCCAGCGCTTCCTGGCCGACGACGACAAGTACCGGATCCAGGACCCGGTCATCCAGGCCGCCGTCAAGGAAGCCGTCTCCCACCCGGACAATCCCTACTGGATTGCCCGCGACATCTACGACTACCTGCGGGAAAGGATGATCTACAAGCGCATCGGCGGCTGGGACGTGGCGCCCACGGTGCTGCAGCGCGGCTCGGGCTCCTGCTCGGAGTACACCTTCGTCTACATCGCCATGTGCCGCGCCGCCGGCCTGCCGGCGCGCTACGCCGGCTCGGTGGTGGTGCGCGGCGAGGAGGCCTGCTTCGATTTCGTCTACCACCGCTGGGTGGAGGTGTATCTCCCCGGCTGGGGATGGGTGCCGGTCGATCCCAGCGGCGGCGACCAGGACTCCCCCAGAGACCAGGCCATGTACTTCGGCCATTTGGACAACCGCTTCCTGATCACCACCGAGGGCGGCGGCGGCTCCGAATACCTCAAATGGGACTACAACACCTCGGAGAGCTGGAAGGCCGACGGCCGCGTGCAGCTGCGCCTGGAGATGATCGCCGACTGGGAGCCCGGGGAATAGGCCTTTTCCCGGCGCCTGCCGGGCATTCCCGGCGAGCGCTGAATCCTCGCGCTGCCGCCGCGCGGGGCAGCGGACACTTTTCTGGAACATAATGCCGGCCTGATTCGTATAATCTCCAAGACGCGTGCCTGGCAAAAGCGGAAGCGCTTCCGGCTCGAACACCCACGGGAGCAACCGGCAGGCTTGAGGCACGCGCAAGGAGAACAGGCACATGGCCAACGGCAAGAACGGAAAAAAAGCGAAGACGCGAAAAAAGATCATCTGGGCCGTCGTCGGCGGCGTGATCGTATTGCTCATACTGAAATCGGTCGTATGCGGAAAAAAGGATCCCGGCATCGTCGTGCAGACCGAGAAGGCCGCCCGCCGCGACATCACCCAGCTGGTCTCGGCCACCGGCATCATCAATCCCGTCTACCAGGTGGCCATCACCCCGGAGGTCACCGGCGAGATCGTCGAGCTCCCGGTCAAGGAAGGCCAGCGGGTGAAGAAGAACCAGCTGCTGATCCGCATCAAACCCGACTCCTACGTCGCCCAGCGCGACCGGGCCCAGGCCAACCTGGAGTCGGCCCAGGCCACCCTGGGAATCCGGAAAATCGAGAAGGATTACATCGAGAGCAACTACAAGCGCACCGAGGAGCTCTACCGCAGCGGCGTCACCAACCGCCAGGAGCTGGAGAAGGCGCAATCGGACCTGGCCGCCAGCATCGCCCAGTTCGAGGGCCAGAAGGCCCTGGTGCAGCAGGCGCAGGCGGCGCTGAAGGAGTCCAGCGAGAGCCTGAACAAGACCGCCATTTACTCGCCGATGGACGGCACGGTCAGCAAGCTCAACGTCGAGCTGGGCGAACGCGTTCTGGGCAGCGGCTTCAGCCAGGGCACCGACCTGATGACCGTGGCCGACCTGGGCAAGATGGAGGCCATCGTCGACGTGGACGAGAACGACGTGGTGCTGGTCTCGATCGGCGACGTCGCCCGGATCGAGCTCGACGCCTTCCGCAACGTCACGTACAACGGCGTGGTCACCCAGATCGCCAACTCGGCCAAGACGACCGCGGCGGGCACCCAGGAGGAGGTGGTCAATTTCGCCATCCAGATCGCCCTGGAAGATTTTAACGCCAAGGTCCGGCCGGGCATGTCCTGCAACGCCGACATCGAGGTGGAGACCAAGAACAACGTGCTGACGGTGCCGATCCAGAGCGTGACCGCCCGCTCCGAGGAAGAACCCGGCGCCCAGGAACCCCAGTCCAACGGCAATGTCGGCTTCGGCAAGACGGCCAAGAAAAAAGCCGCCAAGCCGAAGGAGGTCGTCTTCGTCGTAGACCAGGGCGTCGTGGCCATGAGAAACGTGACGATCGGCATCAGCGACAACGAGCACATCGAGGTTACCTCGGGCCTGAAGGAGGGCGACGAGGTGGTCAGCGGCCCCTACCGCGCCATCTCCAGCGAACTCAAGGACAAGAGCAAGGTGAGGCCGGAAACCAAGGCCAAAGAAGGAAAGAAAGCGGGCTGAGGCTAAAAAGCAGAGACAACATGAACATCATCAACCTGGAGAACATTTCGCGGATATACCAAGTCGGGTCCGAGGAGGTCCACGCCCTGGACGGGGTGTCCCTGAAGATCGACCGCAACGAGTACGTGGCCATCATGGGGCCATCGGGCTCGGGAAAATCGACGCTGATGAACATCGTGGGCTGCCTGGACACGCCGACAAGCGGCTCCTACATCCTGAAGGGGACCCACGTCAGCGACATGAGCGACAACGAGCTGGCCGAGGTGCGCAACCGCGAGATCGGCTTCGTCTTCCAGACCTTCAACCTGCTGCCCCGCGCCACTTCCTTTCATAACGTCGAGTTGCCCCTGATCTACGCCGGCGTCCCCGCCGCCGAGCGCCGCCAGAAGGCCGAGCAGGCCCTGTCCAGCGTCGGCCTGAAGGAACGCATGCTGCACAAGCCGAACGAGCTCTCCGGCGGCCAGCGCCAGCGCGTGGCCGTGGCCCGGGCGCTGGTGGTCGGCCCCTCGATCATCCTGGCCGACGAGCCCACCGGCAACCTCGACTCCAAGACCGGCGAGGACATCATGTCCCTGTTCCACGAGATCTACCAGCAGGGCAACACCATTATCCTGGTCACCCACGAGGAATACATCGCCAACCACGCCAAGCGCGTCATCCGCCTGCTGGACGGCAGGGTGGAGAGCGACCAGGCGGTAGCGAACCGTACCGTTCCCAATCGGGAGACGTAGCCATGCGTCATCACCTGTTCGAATGGAAGGAAGGGCTGCTGATCTCCCTGAACGCCATTCGCGCCAACAAGGCCCGCTCGATCCTGACCATGCTGGGCATCGTCATCGGCATCTGCTCGGTGGCGCTGATGGCCACGGCGATCAACGGCATCGACAGGGCCTTCGTCGACGGCATCAGCGCCCTGGGCGCCAACAACCTCTACATCGACAAGTACGCCTGGTTCAGCGACGAGGACTTCTTCCTGATGCGCAACCGCAAGAACATCACCCTGGACCAGTACGAGCGCTTCGCGAAGCTGGCTAAGCTGCCGCTGGCCGTGGCACCGACCATCCTGACCATGCACAAGGTGCTCCACGGCGACAACTATGTCGAAGGCACGCTGATGACCGGAACCACCGACGGCTACGTGCGCACCACCAACTTCAATTTCGCGCGCGGCCGGTTCTTCTCGGCCCTGGAGAGCAACGGCGCCCGCAACGTGGCCGTGCTGGGCAGCGAGGTCGCCGTTCACTTGTTCGAAAAGCAGGACCCGCTCTCCCAGGAAGTCAAGGTCGACGGCATCCCCTTCCGCGTGGTCGGCGTGCTGGAGAAGCAGGGCAGCAACATGCTGGGGAACTTCAACCCCGACAACCAGGTTTACATCCCCATCGGCACGGTCTTCAAGTACTTCCGGCGCGATCGCGACACCGTGACCATCGTCGTTCGCGCGCGCAGCACCGAGCTGACCGAGGCCACCAAGGAAGAGGCCATCGGCATGATGCGCCGCGTGCGCGGGCTGCTGTACGACGAGAAGGACGATTTTTCCGTCAACACCCAG
>JAFGST010000183.1 GCA_016934475.1 Candidatus Aminicenantota bacterium
CGCCATGAAGGCGGGTATCCGCGGCCTGGACATCGACGGCATCGCCCGCGGCCATATCGTCTCCCAGGGCTACGACGAATACCCGCACGCCCTCGGCCATCAGGTGGGGCGATCGGCCCACGACGGCGGCGCCCTGCTGGCGCCGGCCTGGGAACGCTACGGCAGCCTGCCCGACATCCCCCTGGAAAAGGACCAGGTGTTCACGATCGAGCCGCGCATCTACGTCAAGGACTACGGGGTGGCCACGGTCGAGGAGATGGTCGTCGTGACGGCCGGCGGCGCCAAGTACCTTTCCCGCCCCCAGGAGGAGCTGCTCCTGGTCAGGGGAGGGGAATGAGACCCGTGAACTGCGGCGCGACTCCCCGCATCCGCAAACCCGAGTGGCTTAAGGCGCGCCTGCCGGCCGGCCGCGCCTATTTCGCGCTGAAGCGCAAGCTCGAGGAGAGGGGATTGCACACCATCTGCCAGAGCGCCCGCTGCCCCAACGCCCACGAGTGCTGGAACGACGGCCAGGCGACCTTCCTGGCCATGGGGAACGTCTGCAGCCGTGACTGCCGATTCTGCGGGGTCGCCAGCGGTGTCCCCGCGCCCCTGGACGGAGACGAGGGCCGCAAGCTGGCGGAGATGGCCTCTCTGATGGACCTGCGCTACGCCACGGTCACGTCGGTGACCCGCGACGACCTGCCCGACGCCGGCAGCGCCCATTTCGCCGGAATCGTCCGCCGCCTGAAGCGCGAGCGGCCGCACATGAAGGTCGAGGTGCTGGTCCCCGACTTCTCCGGCCGTCCCGAGCTCCTGGACCGCGTCCTCGACGCCGGGCCCGACATTTTGGGCCACAACGTGGAAACGGTCCCGGCGCTCTATGCCCGGGTCAACCGTCGCCCCGCCGCCTTCGGCCATTCGCTGGCCATTCTGGGACACGCCAAGAAGCGGGGCTGGATCACCAAGACCGGCTGCATGGTCGGGTTGGGGGAAACGGCCGAGCAGCTGGGGGCGTTGTTGCAAATGCTGGTCGAGCTGGGTGTCGACGCGCTGACCATCGGCCAATACCTGCAGCCCGACCGCCGCAGCCTCCCGGTCGAGCGTTACTACCCTCCGGCCGAGTTCGACCGGCTCCGGCGCGAGGCGCTGGACCTGGGCTTCACGGGAGTGGAGTCCGGCCCCTTCGTGCGGAGCTCCTATCATGCCGAACAGCTGTTCCAGGCGGTGAGCCGTGCGCTACCTCGTGTTCAGTGACATCCACAGCAACCTCGAGGCCTTCGAGAAATTTTTGGGCCACAAGAAGCTGAAGCAGGTCGACAAGATCCTCTTCCTGGGGGACCTGGTCGGCTACGGCCCCAATCCCGACGAGGTGATCAGCCGCTTCCGCGAGCTGCCGCGGCTGCAGGCGGTGCGCGGCAACCACGACAAGGTCATCGCCGACCTGGAATCCTCGGCGCTGTTCAACCCGGCCGCCGCCTTTTCCGCCGAATGGAGCAAGCTGAACATCGCCCCGGGGAATTTCCAATACCTGAAGAACCTGACCAAGGGCCCCCTGGTTATCGACCGCTTCATCACCATATGCCACGGTTCCACCTTCGACGAGGACTACTACGTTTTTTCCCAGTTCGAGGCCAGCGAGTCCTTCCGCTTCATGGAGACGTCGATCGGCTTCTTCGGCCACACCCATTTCCCCATCATATATTTCCTGCGCAACGAGAAGCTGGACGTCGTGCCCCTGGCCGAGAACACCCGCATCAAGCTCGACTCCCGGACCCGCTACCTGATCAATCCCGGTTCCATCGGCCAGCCGCGGGACAAGAACCCGGCGGCCAGCTTCCTCGTGTTCGACTCGGGCAAGATGGAGATCCAGTTCACGCGGTTCACCTACGAGGTGAACAAGACCCAGCGCAAGATCCGCGAGGCCGGACTGCCCGAGCTGCTGGCCAGCCGCCTGGAGGCCGGCGTGTAACTTAGCAAGGAGGAGCGCATGAAGAGCGAAGAGATCAAGAGTTTCATCGAAAAGGTGATCAACGAAAAAGTGCAGCTGCTGCTGAACCGAATCGATACGTTCCAGAGCAAGGTGTTCAAGGACATAGAAAAGCTGAAGGACCTCGACGAGCTGACCCGCTTTTCCCTGCCCAGGGATTTCGCCGCCCGCGCCGAGGAAGGGGAGGGCGCGGCCGACATCCCGGCCCTGAACGAGTACGCGAAGAAGATCGCCTCCGCATCCAACCAGCTGCTGCTCATCGGGGGGATCATCGAGGGCATTCATCACTTCTGCGACCGGGCGGCCCTCTTCCTGCTGCGCGACGACAAGCTGGTCGGCTGGCGGGGGAAGGGATTTTCGGGTGAGAACGGCCAGATCAGCGACGAAGAGCTGAAGCGCATCTTTTTCTCGCTCTCGGCCAACACCGTCCTCCGGAGCGCCATCGAGACCAAGAAAAGCTACCTGGGCGATCCCGTCTACAAGCCGGACGATTTTCTCATCTACAACCGCCTGGGCGGCGGCAAGCCCAAGAAGGTCTTCGTTCTGCCGTTCTTCGTCAAGGGCAAGCCCCAGGCCGTGATCTACGCCGACTCCCTCTCCGGAAACCCGATCAAGACCAAGGTCATCGAGATCCTGGCTACGATCGGCGAACTCAGCCTGGACATGCTGCCCATCCGCCAGAAGCTCCTGGCCAAGATCAAGACCCAGGAATTCGTCGAGGACACCGATGTGGAGCCGAAGGGCTACGAGCGCGCCGACGAGTTCGAGAAGACCTCGGCCCCGGTCAAGGAGAACGATCCCGAGCGCTACGCCCGGGTGATCATCAACGACATCATCCTCTACAACAAGAAGGTGGTGGAAGAAGGCATCCGCAACCGGAACCTCTACGAAGTCCTGAAGGAGACGCTGCTGCAGGCCAAGGAGCTGTACATGCGCCGCTCCAGCGACCTGCGCTATTTCGAGGAGCAGATGGTCAACGTCCTGGCCAAGGGGGACCGCAAGGCCTTGAAGGGCTACCAGTTTGAAGTGTACAAGTAAGCGGCGCAGCCTGCCCTTCACATTCTTGTTCTGCCAGGTCATCGTGTTCTCCCTGGCCCTGGCCTACGGCATCACGCAGCTGTTGAGCGATCCCCCCGCCCCGGAGTCCACCCCGGCCTTCGACCCACAGCAGCTGTTCCGCAACTACCGCATCCTGAACCAATTTTTGGCCAACGGCTCGCCGCCGGATTCCCAAACGGCCGGGGCCGCCGATCGGGAGACGCACCCGCTTCTGGCGGCGATCGAGGACCTCAGGCGGGCCCAGGCGCTCCACGAGGAGAAGAAATTCAGGACCAGCCTCGCCGTCCTTGAAGCGGTGCCGGACGACTTCCCCGTGATCGCCAAGCGCCGAGACGCCCTGCTGCTGAGGAACCTCCATGCCACGGGGCGCTCCGGCCAGTTTCTCGTCCACTATGACGCCCACCCCCAAGAAAGCGTCGAGCTGCGGGTGATGCGCCTGGACAGCCTGGTGCAAGTCGGACGCCAGGCCCAGGCCCTCGAGGAGTTCAAGGCGCTGTTCGCCTGCCAGGGGCTGGCCGTGTTCCGTCGCGTGCTTGCCCGGCCGGCGCTGGCGCGGCTGCTCGGGGAATTCGCGGAGCAGGACTGGCTCGACAAGTTCCATTCGCTGCTGAAAAGCAACGACTACGGCGAATTCCGGCGCCTGCTGCCCTACAGCAGGTACCGCGAGCTGAACCGCCTGTTCCAGGCCGCGTTCGCCTACCGCGGCCGAGCCTACGGCAGGGCCCGCCGGCTGCTGCGCGTTCCGCTGCCGGAACGCTACCGGCCGATGGCCGAGGCGATCCTCTTGAAGGCCGACGTCCGCGAAACGCCCGGGCTCGACGTCGATGAGCGGCTGCAGCGCATCTCCGGGGACCCGGCGCTGTTCAGCGAGACCCTCTTCGACCTGGCGCAGATCCTCGTCGGAGAGAGGGAATTCGCCGGAGCCCTGCCCTTTTTCCGCCGCTACCTTGAGACCTGCACCCAGCGGGACGAGGAGTACTGGAAGACCGCCTGGCTCCTGGCCTGGATCTACTACCGCCGGGGCGACCGGGAGACGGCGCTGGAGTACTTCCGCCTGGGGGGCGATTCGCCGGTCCCGGGCTACCGCATCGCCTCGCGCTATTGGCAGGGCAAGCTGGAGGGAGGAGACACGCCCGACATGACCGCATCGCCGTTCTCCTACTACGCGGTGAAGGTCCTGGAAGACAAAGAGAGCTTTCGCGACCTGCACCAGGGATTTCTCACCGCCATCGACGATCCTCCCGGCGAGCGCTTTCTCGAGATCGTCGAGGACCTCAAGGTCCTGGCCGGACACGGCTTCTGGGAGGAGGCCATGGAGACCATCCACTGGGCCAAGGATGATCCGCGTCTCGCGGACGGCGACCTGAACCTGCTGCGGATCATCGAGTCGCTGCTGTACTACCGCCAGAACCGGTTTTTCCTGGCCTTCAGCAGGTTCCGCCGCAATTTCCGCCATACGGAGAGCGTGCGCCTGCCCAACTTCCTCAGCGGCCTCTTTTTCCCGCGCCCCTACGCAGAACTGATCGCGGGCTTCAGCCGCGAGCAGGAAGTGGACCCCGGGCTGGTGTTCGCCCTCATCCGCGAGGAATCGTTCTTCCGCAGTGACGCCCGCTCCCGATCCAACGCCATGGGCCTGATGCAACTGCTGCTGGGCACGGCGCGGCAGGTGGCCGACGGCAGCGGCCTCAAGGTCAAGGCCCGGGACCTGTTCGATCCCAAGGTCAACATCCGCCTGGGGCTGAACTACCTGAAAACGCTTCTGGAGCGCTATGACGGCCATCTCTACCTGGCCTTGGCGGCCTACAACGCCGGCCCGCACCGCGTCGACCAATGGCTGCGGGACTTCCCCGAGGCCGACGAGGAGGAATTCATCGAGATGATCCCTTTCAGCGAGACGCGCACCTACGTCAAGAACATCCTGCGCAACTACTTCTTCTACCGCTACTATTACGAGAACGGCTCGGAGTAACGCCGGCCCCGATCGGCAACTCGGATCCCCATTTGACCTTGGACAATGGCGGTGCTACAATGTCCAGCATGGCCGCCTGGATCCTCCAGGCGGCCTTTTAGCCAAGGAAGCAATGCCGATGACAGCCAAGGGAAACCATTTACCGGCCCGGACATGAAAAAGGTGAAAGTAGGATTGATATTCGGCGGGAAGTCGGCGGAGCACGCGGTTTCGCTGATGTCGGCCAAGGCCATCTGGGAAAACCTGGACCGGGCTCGCTACGAGCCCTTCCTGGTCTAC
>JAFGST010000184.1 GCA_016934475.1 Candidatus Aminicenantota bacterium
CGAGCGCCGGCGCGCCGAGGAGCTGCTGCACGAGCGCGACCAGCTGCTGCAGAACCTGTCGGCGCAGATCCCGGGCATGATCTACACTTTTTTGCGCCGCCCCGACGGCCGCTATGCCATTCCGTACACTTCCAATATCATCCAGGATAACTTCGGCGTGACACCCCAGGACGTGTACGAGGACGCGGCGCCGCTTTTTGCTGCCATCTTCGCCGAGGATCGCCCGCGGGTCAAGGCCGCCATCGAGGAGTCGGCGCGCACGCTTTCCACCTGGCAGCAGGAATTCCGCGTCCAGCAGCCCGGCCAGCCGCTGCGCTGGGTGTGGGGAAAGTCCGAGCCCTTCCGCCTGGCCGACGGTTCCATCCTCTGGTACGGCTTCAACGCCGAGATCACCGAGCGCAAGCAGGCCGAGGAGAAGCTCCTGGCCGCGCTGCAGGAGAAGGAGGTGCTGCTCAAGGAGATACACCACCGCGTCAAGAACAACCTGCAGGTCATCTCCGGGCTGCTGACCTTGCAGGCGCAGCAGATCGACGACGAGCGGCTGCGGAGCGTTCTCCAGGACAGCCAGAGCCGCATCTGGACCATGGCCCTGATCCACCAGACCCTGTACCAATCGGGTAACCTGGCCGACATCGAAATCGCCGACTACATCCGCGGCCTGACCGGCAACCTGCTGAGCTCCCACGCCCGCGTGGCCATGCCCCCGACCGTCATTTTTGACCTGCTGCCGCTGCGCCTGACCATCGACAAGGCCATCCCCCTGGCCCTGATCCTCAACGAACTGGTGACCAACGCCATGAAGCACGCCTTCGCGGACGGGCAGCCGGGCGAGATCCGGATTTCATTGCAAGAACGCAGGGGCGTAAAATTTTACGCCCCGGCAGAGGATACGGCCACGGCGCGCCGTGCCCCATCGGAATGTATGGACGCCACCCCCCGAGAGGGCATAGCGCCCTGTGCCCAAACCCATGAATTGAGCATTGCCGATAACGGCGTCGGACTGCCCGAAAGCTTTGACGCCGCGAGCCAGAAAAGCCTCGGCCTGCAGCTGGTGGCGATGCTGGCCAAGCAGCTGGACGGGGCGCTGGCCATCGAATCCGCGGCCGGCACCGTCGCGACCATCACCTTCAACTGCCATGGAAAAGGCTGATAGAAAACCGAAAACCGGCATGCTGCGGGTGCTGATCCTGGAGGACGAGCCCGCCGATGCCGAGCTGATCCAGCGCGCACTGCGCCGGGCCGGGATCTCCTTCAACGCCCGGGTGACGAAAAGCAGGCGGGAATTCAGCTCCGCCCTGGCGCGCTTCCAACCCCAGGTGATCCTCGCCGATTTCAAGCTGCCCGGATTCAACGGCATGGCCGCGCTGGACCTGGCCCGCGCCCGGGCGCCGGAAATCCCCTTCATCTTCGTCTCCGGGGCCATCAGCGAGCACAAGGCCATCGCCAGCCTCAGCCAGGGCGCCGCCGACTACATTTTCAAGAATAACCTGTCCCGGCTGGGACCGGCGGTGAGACGGGTGCTAGCCGAAGCGGAGACCCGGCGACAGAAATCCGACGCCGAGAAGTCGCTGCGCGAGAGCGAGGAGAAATACCGCACCCTGGTCGCCGAGAGCCCGGACGGCATCTTCATCGCCGATTTGCAGGGAAATTTCATCTCCGTCAACCCGGCCATGTGTTCGGGGTTGGGATACAACGAAACCGAGTTGTTGGCCATGAAGATCTGGGATATCGTGCCCGAGCGCTACCGCTCCCAGCACGAGCAGCGCCTGGCCGCGCTGCTGGAGGGAAAGGCCAGGAACGAGGCCGCGGAATACCTGGTACGAACCAGGGACGGGCGGGAGCGATTCGTCGCCATCCTGTCGGCGCCGTACTACAAGGACCGGACGCTCGCGGGTTTCCTTGGCATCGCCCGCGACATCACCGAAAAGATGGAGATGGAGACGCGCCTGCGCGCATCGGAGGAATTCCACCGCACGCTGATCGAGACCTCCCCCGACGCCATCGTCACCGTCGACGGCGGCGGCCGCATCACCTTCGCCTCGCACAAAGCCCTGGACCTGTTCGCCGTCCCCGGCGGCAGCGATGTCCTGGGCGTCTCCGTGCTGGACTACGTCGACCCGGCCGATGCCACCCGCGTGCGGGACCGGCTGGTCGAGATCCTTTCCGGGAGTTCGCTTCCCGAGATCCGCGAGTACCGTTTGCGGCGCTGGGACAAGAGACCTTTCTGGGCTGAAATAACCTCGGCGCCGTTGCACGACAATGCCGGACGCAATACCGGCTTGCTGCTCGTCTGCCGCGACGTTTCCGAGCGCCGGCGCATTGAAATCGCGTTGCGCGAAAGCGAAGCCAAGTACCGCTTGATAGCCGAAAACACCGTCGAAACCATCTCGCTATTGGACCTGAGCCTGAGATTCACCTATGTCAGCCCGTCCATACTGAAGCTGCGCGGATACACGGCTGAGGAGTCGCTGAACCAGGACTTGGGGCAGGTGTTGACTCCCGAATCCCTGGCCAGGATCCAGCAGATTTTCGCCGAGGAGATGGCATTCGAAGTTTCCGGCGGAGCCGATCCGCAACGCAGCCGCTCACTGGAATTGGAGGAATACCATAAGGACGGCTCCATCGTCTGGGTCGAAAATTCCATATCCTTCCTGCGCAATCCGCAGGGAAACGCTATCAGTTTCCTGATGGTGTCCAAGGACATCAGCGAGCGCAAGCAAGCCGAGATCGCCCTGCGCCGCAGCGAGGAAAAATTCCGCAAGATATTCGAGGAGCACGCGGCAGTGAAACTGCTGCTCGACCCGGTCAGCGGCGCCATCATCGACGCCAACCAGGCGGCCGAGAATTTCTACGGCTGGACCCGCGAAGAGCTGAAGCGGATGACGATCGGCCAGATCAACACCCTGACCCCCGAAAAATTGCAGGCGGAACTGAAACGGGCGCGCGAAGAGGGGCGCGTTTTTTTCCAGTTCCGCCACCGCCTGGCCGACGGTTCCATCCGCGACGTCGAAGTGTTCAGCAGCCGCATCCAGATCGAAGGCAGCGACTTCCTGCACTCGATCATTCACGACATCAGCGACCGCAAGCGGGCTGAAACCGCACTGCGCCACAATGAGAATCTGTTGAGCAAGATCTTCGATATCCTGCCCATCGGCCTGTGGCTAGCCGACGCCAGCGGCCGGCTGATGCGCAGCAACGAGACCGGACGCCGCATCTGGGGCGCCGAGCCGATGGTGGGACCGGAGGAGTACGGCGTGTTCAAGGCGCGCCGCCTTCCCGGCGCCGAGGAGATCGCTCCCGAAGACTGGGCACTGGCGCACACCATCCGCGACAAGGCCACCGTGACCGACGAGATGCTGGAGATCGACGCCTTCGACGGCAAGAAGAAGGTCATCCTCAACTACACGGCGCCGGTGCTCGACGAGACGGGGAGGCTGGAAGCGGCGGTCATCGTCAATCTGGACATCACTGCCCGCCAGCAGGCCGAGGAGCTGCTTCGCGCCTCATTGCACGAAAAGGAGGTGCTGCTGCAGGAGATCCATCACCGCGTCAAGAACAACCTGCAGATCGTCTCCAGCCTGCTGACCCTGCAGGCCGGCCATGCCGCCACCAAGAGCGTGGAAGAGATGTTCCGCGAAAGCCAGGACCGCATCCGTTCCATCGCCCTGGTCCACGAGAGCCTGTACAAATCGCACAACCTGGCCGAGATCACCTTCGATGACTACCTGCGTGTCCTGGTCGACAACCTGGTTAATTCCCATTTCGCCGCCGCAGGCCGCGTCGCCGTGCAATACCAAATGGAGCGCATCCTGCTGACGATCGAAACGGCGATCCCGCTGGGCCTGATCGTCAACGAGCTGGTCAGCAACTCCCTGAAGCACGCTTTCCCCGGCGGGCGGCACGGGCAGATCCGCGTCCAGCTCCATGGCCGGGATAAGGAACGCTTCGTAGGCGTGAAGACAAAGAGCGGCACGCTCTACCGCGTTCCCACCTGCGAGTTGACCGTTGCCGACGACGGCGTCGGCCTGCCGGCCGGGTTTGAACTCGCAAAGCAGGAATCGCTGGGCATGCAGATCCTCTCCATGCTGGCCAGGCAGCTGAATGGGGAACTGACGGTTCGCGGCGGTCCGGGCACGGAATGGCGCATGATCATTCCCGCCCATCCGCTGAAGGCGAAGGCGCACGAAGCCAAGACATAAAAAGGAGCCAACCATGGCCAAAGCCAGGATCCTGATCGTCGAAGACGAAGCCATCATCGCCTCGGTGATCGCCGGGGCGCTGAGGAAATTCGATTACGA
>JAFGST010000185.1 GCA_016934475.1 Candidatus Aminicenantota bacterium
GGAATTTGCTGCTTGGAAATTGGAGCTTTAATCCTACCCGATCGCATAACGATTGATTCAACTCTGCACAAATTCGTGAGAGGAGCCGGTTTTTTCTCAGCCCCTTCGCGTCATGCCCCGGGCCATCCACTTGCGCGCCAGCACCAGGGCGACCGGCGAGACCATGGCGATGAAGGCGTACAACAGCCACATGCTGCCGGTGCGCATGGGCAGGTTCAGCTCCGGCCTGGGGCAGAAGGTGGCGATCATGTAGCCCGAGTACATCGAGGTGATCAGTTTGGTCAGGAACCAGGGAAACTGTCCGATGCCCATGTATAGCCCCGTCTTGCCCTCGGGGGCGATCTCGGCCACCCACTGCAGGAAGCGTGGCTGCCACATGGCCTCGCCCACCGACATCAGCAGGATGAAGAGCAGGAAGAGATAGACATTCGGCCCCAGGACCAGCAGGAAGGTGGGCAGGGCCATGACGAAGGTGCCGGCGATCATCATCCGGTATACGTCGCGGCGTGCCGTCAGGGCTGCGATCAGCGGCGACAGGACGAAGATCAGGATGGGATTGAGGTTGGAGAAGACCTCGAAATAGCGGCTGACGCCCGTGCCGGCAAAGGCGCGGTCCAGGTAGTAGGGAATCGTCAGCCAGTTGTGGGCAAAGAGCGTCTGTACCGGGATGAGGATGAAGATGAAAAAAACGAAGCGGCCGTCGCGGAAGGGGTGCTCGGGCCGCCGGCGCAGGAACTCCCAGGCGGCGCCGATGACCGCAAAACCCAGGAGAGAAAAAGTGAGATAGCCATGGAGGTCGACCTTCCCCAGGCGGGAGAAGATCACGAGCATCAACGCTCCCAAGGAGAGGGCGATCCAGCCGAGGAAAGGCAGCATGGGGAGGCGCGGCGCCTCCCCGGCGGGAGCGGCGGCCTTCTTGGCATCGGCAGCCCGGTTCTGCTCGCTGGTGTTCATTTCCCGGGTTTCGCGGGCTACCCGCTCCACCGCTCGGGCGTCGACCTTGCGGGTGATGATCAGCAACGTCAGCAGCGAACCGAGCAACGTGATGCCCGAGTACACCCAGAACACGGCGGCCAGCCCGTTGGGCGGAAAGCGGTCGACAAAAGCGTGGCGCGTGTTGGCTGAAACGAACCCGGAGAAGAAGGCGCCCAGGTTCATCAGGCCGTAGATGACGGCGTAGCCTACGGCGGCCGTCTGCGGATTGGTGTAGCGCTTGACACCGGCGTAGGCCGCAGGCATGTACAGGCCGTAGGCGGCCACCATCAACAGCAGGCCGCCGGCCATGAGCAAGAACATGGGCGATCCCATCCCCTTTCCCAGGGATAGCGTCCCGGAGAGGGCGACCAGGACGCGGCCCAGCATCATCACTCCCAGCGACAGGGCCAGGGAGGCGCGGACGCCGATCTTGTCGGAAACGCCGCCCAGCAGCAGCATGGCGAAGGTGATGCCGCCGGTGACGCCGCCGTAGACCCAGCCGGCGTGGATGTCGTTCAGGGCCACGTTCTCCGAACAGAACTTTCCGAGGATGGTCAGAATGCCGAAATAGACGAGCCCCTCGAACACGTAGGGGATGTTGATCCCCCAGAGGGCCCGCGGCGCCTTCAGGAAGGCCGAGAAGGTTTCGGCGAGCTCGCGCAACGATTTCTTGAGGGCCGAGACCGGGCCGGCTCCGGCCGGCGGGGCGTCACTCATGGGACTTCTCCTCTTTTCTTTTCAGGATGCGCAGGTACAGGATGATCCCCGCCATGCCCAGCGCCTGCAGGACGACCATCAGGCTGTGCTGCAAGGGATCGATGGGGAAAGGGCGCCGCAGCCCGACCAGCAGGAGCGAGGCCAGCAGCGCGCCGGCGGCGTAGACGACCTTCAGGACCTGCATCTCCCTGCCGCCGAAAACGATCAACGCGCTCCAGCCCAGCGCCGTAAGGAAGACCAGGCAGGCGCTGGTCATGGCCGGGGAGTGCGCCGCGGGGCGATAGAGGAACACGAACAGGACCAGGGTCGGCAGGGCGAAGAGCAGGGGAAACGCCGGCATGATCTTCTTTTTCATGGTGGGAACATGGTAGGCGAATGGCGCGCGGAAGTCAATGGCCCTTTCCCCCGTCCCAGGGGACGCCCCCGCTTCCGGCCGGCCGTGTTTACATTTCTTTTTCATTCCCCTATAATCCCAGTCGGAGGCCATCGTGGAAACGTTGAACGTCCTGAGCAAGTTCGGCCAGCGGCGGCTGGACAATTTTCCGCAGATCCAGCACAACAACCTCTTCAAGCGCATCCGCGAGAACTTCCACTACGAGCTGTTCCTCAAGGGAGGCCACGTGCTGTTCTCCCCCTTCTACATCGTGCTGCGCGGCGAAGCATTCCCCGAGCTGGCCGGCTTTCTCTCCCAGAACGAGCCGTTCCTGGACAGCCTGAAGGAGTTCATCGTCAACACGCTCTTCGCCTACAGCGCCGTGATCGAGGAGAACGCCAACTACCTCTTCAACGACCAGGACATCCTCATCGTCCGGCTGCGCTATCGCGAACACGGCCGCTTTGAGGTCAAGCTCTATTCCCATTACCAGGAGGAGCTGCAGAACGCCTACAACGACAAGATCTACATCGGCCGCGTCTTTGTCGACCTGAAGAAATTCGAGAAGGACCACCTGGGCCTCCCCGAGTACTTCCATTCCATCCTGGAGCAGAACGCCAAGATCCAGGAGCGGGCGCGCCACAAGCTGAGGTATTACGACGAGTACAAGAAGCCCTATCTCGACGAGATCGATTATCTGGCCAAGGAGGTGCACTCCGAGGCCATGGGACGCATCAAACTGATGCCGCGCAACGACATGAAGAGCGCCCCGACGGTCACCCTGATCGAAAGCATTGACAACCTGCTTCACGTCCAGAACCTGATGGTCGAGCTGAAGGACTTCACCAAGGAATTCGAGAACAAGCTGCGCCTGGGCGAGGAGACCAACTACGTCAAGTACCTGTTCAAGTTCTCCAAGGACCTGATCAACGATATCCGCTACCTGAGCAAGCTCTACACCCTTTTCAGCAACAAGATCTCGCGCTTCTCGCTTCTCTGATGCTCAAGTCCTCGCGCTGGATCAAGGAGCAGGCCGAGAAGCACCGCCTGCTGGAGCCCTTCGTCGCCACGTCGGTCCGCTCCGGGGTCGTCTCCTACGGGCTGGGCCCCTACGGCTACGACCTGCGCCTGGACAGGACCTACCGCAGGCCGAGCGGACCGCCGACGCTCATCGACCCCCACCAGGCCGACGCCCTCCACTTCGAAACGCGGAGCGAGGACGTCATCGTCATCCCTCCCGGCCATTTCATCCTGGGCCGCAGCATGGAGTATTTCCGCATGCCGAAAAAAATCTTGGGGCTGGCTTTCGGCAAGTCCACCTATGCCCGCTGCGGCGTCCTGGTCAACGTCACGCCCCTGGAGCCCGAGTGGACCGGCTTCCTGACCATCTCCATCGCCAACTGCGGCGCCTGGCCGGCGGCCGTGCATCCCGGCCAGGGCATCGCTCAGGTCATCTTCATCGAAAGCTCCGATCCCCCGCTCCGCTCCTACAAGGACCTGAACGGCAAGTACGACGGGCAGGACGAGGTCACCGTGGCCAGAATCCAGCAGCGCTGAGCCGCGCCTCCGGCGGGCTCAATCCCTCAGGTATCCCAGCGACTTCAATTCGTCCTGCAGGCTTTCGTCCAGCGTGCGCCCCGCTTGGCGCAGGCGGCGCAGGCGCCGCAAATGGTCGCGCAGCAGGGCATGGAACTCCTTCAGCGCCGCGGGACGGCGGCCGGCCAGGTTGTTCGTTTCGTTCGCGTCTCCGCGTTCGTACAGTTCGAAGGGCTCCAGGTTCCGCGGCGGGGGGACGAAAACGGCCAGCGCGCCGCGGTCGATGATGTTGTGAATGAAGTGAAAGCGCCGGTCGACGAACGATACCTTCGCCGGGACGTGTTCGATGACCGGGGAGACGGGAAGCGAAAGCGCCAGGACGCGATCCCGGCCGGCGGTCGCGGCCGGGAAGAGGCCGCGGGACGCCCCCAGGCCGCAGGGCTCCATGATCAGGGCGGGGATGTCGGCGATGGAGACCAGGCTCTCGTCGGCGCCGGCGCGGCGGCGGCCCGGGAATTTGATCGCCAGGGGAATCCGGACGACCTCGTTGTACAGGCTGTGGCCATGCTCCCAGCCGCCGTGCTCGTAGAACTCCTCGCCGTGGTCGCTGGTCACAACGATGGCCGCCCGCTCGTAGTCGCCCCTTTCCTTGAGATAGCCGATCACGCCGCCCACCAGGGTGCGGTCGGCGTAGCAGATGGCCGTGTCGTACAGGTCCACCAGGGTCTGGCGGTCCTCGGCGGCGATGGGCTTGAAATACTCGCTTTTCCTGTCCCGCAGGAAATTCCCCGGGCCGAGCGCGTTGGCGCGCAGGTCGGGATTGATGGCGGTCCGGAACTTGCCGGGAAAATTGTAGGGCGCGTGCGCCTGATAGGTGTGCAAGAAGACGAACAGGTCCTGGCCGCGGAAGGAATCGGCGAACTCCTTGAAGTTGCGCAGCACCCACGACGACGCGTTGCGCAGGAACACTCCGCCCGGCCGGTTGGAGTAGACCTGGAATCCGCGGTGAAAGCCGAAATGATCGGCGACGAACCCGCCGCCGGTGAAGGCGGCGGTGACGAATCCGTGCTTCTGGAAGGCCTCGGCCAGCAGGGGGACCTCCGCGCCGATGCGGTCGGCGGGTCCCAGCACCCCGTGCCCCAGAACGTCCTGGCCGCTGAAGAGGGAGACGTGGGCCGGCAGAGTCCAGGCGGAAGTGGAGTAGGCGTTGCGGAACACCCGGGCATCCGCGGCCAGGCGCCGCAAGTGCGGCGTCGTCCCTCGCGCATAGCCGTAGAGGGACGTGTGGTCCGCCCGCACCGCGTCCAGGACGATGACGACGACGATGCGCGGCTTTTTCCCCGCCGCGACGAATTGGGGATTGACCCAGGCGCCGATTCCTCGGCCGCGGGTCTCCAGGACGATCCGGCACTGCCGGGGCGATGCCGGCAATTCGATGCGCGTCGAAAAAAAGCGCTCGCTCTCCAGCCGCTTCCGGAAAAGCAGATCCCTCTTCTTCCCCCGCTCCAGGTGCACCCGGTAGGTGAGCGCCGAGTTGCCCGGATGATAGATCGAAAAATGGAAATGCTGCCCCCGGCCGACCGCCGCCGTGCAGGCGATGCTCATGTCGTCCACGGAGAACAGGGCCTGGCGGGAGATATCCTCCAGCCTCACGCGCCCGCTCCACTTCTTGCCGGGGATCAGGGTGTTGATCTCTTCCCGCTTCAGCACCGCGGCCAATTTGGATCCCCCCTCGGCCAGCAGCGCGGCGAAGCGCTCCTCGACGTCGGCGGCGGCCTCGATCGCCAGGTCGGCGCCGATCAGGCCGCGGGGATGCTCCGCGGCGCCACGGCAGCCGGCCATGCCGATCACCGTCCATGCGGCCAGCGGCAGCGCCAGCCGCAGGGTCATGCTGCGGGTTCGTGGTTGCATCGTGGAAGCGCGAGCGAAACTCATCGGGGATTATACCACAGTATTTGCCAAACCCCTCCACCGCGCTTATAATCGCCTGCATGGAGCCTCAGGCAACGGGTCGCAAAGCCGGTCCCTTCATCAAGCATTGCCCCTGCTCCCCGGGCTCCGTCTCCTGCGGCTACGTCAATCTCAACCTGCAGGAAGGCTGCCCGTACGATTGCAGCTACTGCATCCTGCAGGCCTACCTGGAGGACAAGTCGCGACCCGCCTTCTACACGAACTGGGACGACATGGAGGCCGAGCTGAGGGGCTTCCTGGCGGCGAACCGCGAGGTGCGCATCGGCAGCGGCGAGCTGAGCGACTCCTTGGCCTACGAAGCGCGGCGGCCGACCGCGGCCCGCATCGCGGATCTGTTCGGCGCCTTGCCGGAGGCGGTCTTCGAGTTCAAGACCAAGTCGGACGCCGTGCGGGCCCTGCTGCGGATCGCCAGGCCGCCCGCGAACATCGTGGTCTCCTGGTCGCTGAACCCGGCGGCTCTGGCTCGGGGCGAGGAGCGGCTCGCCCCCTCCCTGGCGCGGCGCCTGAGGGCCCTGGCCGCCGTCCAGGAGAGGGGCTACAAGGTCGGCATCCACTTCGATCCCCTGGTCCTGTTTCCCGGATGGCAGGGGCACTACCGCGAGCTGGTCCGCACCCTGTCCCGCCTCGTGCGGCCGGATCGCGTCGCCTGGTGGAGCCTCGGCGCCCTGCGCTTTCCCCCGACGCTGAGGCCCCACATCCTCCGCCGCGAGGGCTCGCGGCTTTTCTGGGGCGAGCTGATCGAGGGCGATGACGGGAAGTTCCGCTATTTCACCCCCCTGCGCCTGGAATTGTTCCGCTTCCTCCGCGACGAGCTGCGCGCAAGACTGTCGCGGGAGCTGCCGCTCTACCTGTGCATGGAGCCGGCCACGGTCTGGCACGAGGTCTTCCCGGAGCTGCCCGCGCAAGAAGGGGCGATCAACCGCTACCTGTACCGCTCGGCCCTGGCCGCCGAACACTGACATGAGGATCGGCTATCCCTGCCTCAACCGCTCGCTCGGCTGCACCAGCAGCCGCACCTTTCGCCTGGCCTCGTATTCCCCGGAGCGCCTGCGCGCGACCGTGGCCGCCAACCTCGACTGCCTGGAGCGCATCCTGGAGTTCAACCGCGCCTTTGGGCTGCTGTTCTTCCGCATCACTTCCGACCTGGTCCCCTTCGCCTCGCACCCGGTCTGCACCGTGCCCTGGGCCGACGAGTTCGCCGCGCGTTTCGCCGCGCTGGGCGCCTTCATCGAACGGCAGGGCATGCGCATATCCATGCACCCCGACCAGTTCACTCTCATCAACTCGCCCGACGAGGGCATCTTCCGGCGCAGCACCGCGGAGCTCGACTACCACGCGCGCGTTCTCGACCTGCTGGGACTCGACCAAACGGCCCGGATCCAGATCCATGCCGGCGGGGTATACGGGGACAAGCCGGCCGCCATCGACCGCTTCTGCCGGCGCTTCCCCGACCTGGGGCAGGCGGTGCGCCGCCGGCTGGCGGTGGAGAACGACGACCGTTTGTTCACCGTCGGCGACTGCCTGGAGATCAGCCGCCGCACGGGGATTCCCGTTATTTTCGACTCGTTTCACCACCGGCTGAACCATCGTGGCGGGAGCGCGGCCGAGGCGCTGGCCATGGCCGCGGCCACCTGGAGGAAGGAGGACGGCCCGCCCATGGTCGACTACAGCTCGCAGAAAAAAGGCGAGCGCCCCGGACGCCATGCCGAGAGCATCGACCTCAGGCACTTCGCCGGACTTATCGCCGCCGCCGGCGGCATCGACGTCGACATCATGCTCGAGATCAAGGACAAGGAGAAGAGCGCCCTGCGCGCCCGAAGTTTCCTGGCCAAAGCCGGGAAGCTGTAAAAAGCAAGGAGGTGGCCATGGAAAAAGCCATTCTGTTCGCCGCGGGGGTCATCTTCGTCTACATGACCCTGGCCTTTGTCGTCGCCCTTCTGAAGCGCAACAACGGCATCGCCGACATCGCCTGGGGATTGGGCTTCATCGTGACCGGCTGGACGGTGTTCCTGCTTCGCGGCCAAGGGCAAACGCGGCAATGGCTGGTCCTGGCCCTGGTCACGGTCTGGGGCAGCCGCCTGGCCTGGCACATCTTCCGGCGCAACCGCGGCAGGGGGGAGGATTTCCGCTACGCCGCCTGGCGCCGGCAATGGGGGCGCTGGTTCGTGGCGCGGAGCTTCCTTCAGGTCTTCATGCTGCAGGGGCTCTTCATGCTGCTCATCCTCGCTCCGGTGCTGCTCGTCGTGGGCCAGCGCCAGCCGCCGCTGAGCGCGCTGGATGTCCTGGGCGTGCTGATGTGGCTGAAGGGATTCCTCTTCGAGAGCATCGGCGACCGCCAGCTGGCCGAATTCCGCCGCCGTGCCGAAAACAAGGGGAAGATCATCACCACGGGGCTATGGCGCTACTCCCGCCATCCCAACTACTTCGGGGAGGCGCTCGGCTGGTGGGGCATCGCCGTCATCGCCATTTCCGCCCCCCGCGGCTGTCTGGGGCTTGTCGGCCCCCTGGTCATCACCTTCCTCCTGCTCTTCGTCTCCGGCGTGCCGCTGCTCGAAAAGAAGTACGCCGGCCGCCCCGACTTCGAGGAGTACAAGAAGCGAACATCCAAATTCCTCCCCTGTTTTCCGAAATGAACAGACCAATTATCGAGACATATAAAAAGAATATGCTAATTTTCAGGAATGAAATCCCTTATTCTCAGATTAATGAAATCCGTACCTAAATGAAGTGATGAAAATTGATATCAATGAAAAATATCCAATAAAAAAAACTTGCTTAACATATTGGAGAACAATCGTGAATTATTGAAAAATTGTCAAAAAACCCAAAATCGTTATTCTTCGATCAATATTGACATAATTTGCAACACAAAGGATATTTGCGCTCATTGAATTAATTGGGTAGTGTCAAGTATTTTTCGCACTTTTGATTTGAGGTAGTCCTTAAACCAAGACGAGAATGTGGGAAAGTGGAAAGGCTCATCCCGCCCCATGGCGGCTATCGTAAATTGCGTAGTTTTCAAAGCGCACAGCTGGCATATGACCTGACTGTAATTTTCTGCGACCGCTTCATCGACAAGCGCTCGCGCACCCACGACCAGATGGTGCAGGCGGCGCGCAGCGGGGTACAGAATATCGCCGAGGGGAGCATGGCTTCGGCCACTTCAAAGAAAGCAGAGCTCAAGCTGACGGGAGTGGCTCGGGCCAGCCTGGAGGAACTCCTTCTAGACTATGAGGATTTCCTACGCCAGCGTGGCTTGCGTTTATGGGATAAAAACTCCAAGGAAGCCCTCGATGCAAGGAAACTCTTGTCAGACGAGTCCGACAAGTCGGACCGGTCCGACTCTTTCAAGCAAAGTTCTGAAGAAATCGCCGCCAACACCATGATCTGCCTAGTCAACCTGGCGAGCTACCTGTTGCGCAAGCAGTTGCAAGCCTTGGAGCGAAAATTCCTAAAGGAAGGGGGATTCACGGAACGGCTATACAATCAACGCTGGGCCCAACGAAACAAGTCTTAAGGCTGACCTACGCGTGATTCCTGAGCTTCAGCTCCAGGGGATGGGGATCCAGATAATACTGATCCTTGAGATACGGCTGCTGGAACTTGCCGATATAGTGCTTCAGCAGCGTCAGCGGCACGATCAAAGGGATGAGGTTATGGCGGTACTCCTCGATCAGAGAGAGCATTTCCCCCTTTTCGAAGCCGTCGAGCTGCCTCTTGAAATAGCCGAACATATGCTGTAGCACGTTCACGTTCTTGCGCACCGTGGCCTTCTGCTTCAGCGCGGCCATGAACAGCTCCCGATAGCCGGCGAGGACCTCCGGCAGCGGGCGGCTCCCCAAGCCCGCGACCAGCTTGCCGAGCCGGCGGGCGGCCTCGGGACCGTGGGCCATGAGCAGCAGCTTGTGGCGGCGCTGGAACTCGACCAGGCGCCCAGCCGTGGGCCCGGCGGCGAGCAGCTCCTGCCAGCGGCGATAGGCGAAGACGCGCACGATGAAGTTCTCGCGCAGGTGGATGTCCTGCAGCCGCCCCTCTTCCTCAACCGGCAGCAGGGGCAGCCGCTCCATGAGCGCCCGGGCGAATATCCCCACTCCCTTCTTTTCGGCCATGCCCTTCTCGTTGTAGACCTTGACCCTCTCCATGCCGCTGGAGGGGGACTGGCTCTTGAAAATGAAGCCGCACAACCCCTCTTTCTCGAGCTGGGGGAGCTTTTTCTCGATCCAGCGCTCCATCCGCGGGGTGGCATCGACCCCGCTTTGGCGGGTGACCAGCCGGGGGTGCCGCGGGTCGCCGACAAGGCGGAACGCCTCGCGGGGCACCGGGAATCCCGCTTCCACCTCGGGGCAGACCGGCACGTACTCGACGAATTGCCCCAGCGTGCTGGCCAGGAAAGGGTCGAGCTTGTGCCCGCCGTCGTAGCGCACCTTGTTGCCCAGCAGGCAGGAGCTGACGCCCAGCTTGATCTTTTCCTCCAAGGTTACTCCCCTTCCGGCGAATCGGGCAGGGCGAACAGGCAGAAGGTGCCCGGGCCGGCGTGGGCGCCGAGCACCGCCGCGCCGACGGCCTGGAAGACGTTCGAGATCTTCAGGGGCGAGCGGGACAGTTCATCCTGCAGCCGCAGGGCCGCGTGCGGGTTGTCGGTGTACACGATGCCCAGCGAATAGGATCGTTTCAAGTCGAGCCTTCTCAGGAAGCGGCGCACCACCTTTTTCTCCTTGTTGCGGGTGCCGAGCAGGAAGCCTTTCCGCACCAGCTTGCCTTTTTCAAAGGCCACCAGGGGCTGGATGCCCAGGACGCGGGTCACCCATCCGGCCGCGGGAGGCAGGCGGCCTCCGCGCACGGCGTATTCCAGGGACTCGACGTACCCCAGGGAGGCCACTTCGTCGCGGACGTTTTCCGCCGCGGCGGCGGCCTCCTCCACCCCGTAGCCGCGACCGAGGAGTTGCAGGGCGTGAAGGAGAAGCAGGCCGCTGCCGGCCGAGACGTTGCGCGTGTCGATGACCCGCACCCTTCCCCGAGCGGCGTCGGGCAGCAGCCGCAGCGCCGCCAGGGCGTTCTGGTGGGAGCCGCTGAGGAGCGAGGAGAGGCTGAAAAAGAGGACCTGCCCCTTGCAGGCCAGCGCGGTCTCGAAGGCCGTCTTGAAATCGAACGGCGAGGGCTGCGAGGTCTTGACCACGAGGTCCTTCTCGCGGCGCATGCGCCGGTACAGCTCCTCCTTGCCGATCTCGAACTTATCCCGGAAAAATCGGTCGTTGAGCATGATCTGCAGGGGGATGACGGTGACGGCCAGCGTCACTTCCACCGCCTCCGGGATGTCCACGGCCGAATCCATCGCCAGGGCCACGGGCACGTCCGGAACCTCCCGCCCGTGCCGCTGCAGGGAATCGACCTTGCGCGAGAGGACCCGGCCGTGGCGCGCGAGCTCGCGTTCGACGGCCTCGGGATTGTCGGTGTGGATGTGCAGGTGCAGCATGTCGGCGTCACCGGCGATAAGCAGGGAGTCGCCGTGCCCCCGCAAAATGTCCTTGAAGAAATCCCTGTCGCCCCCGTCAGGGCGCAGCACCCATTCGGCGCAATACGAAAGCCGGGCGGCGTCGACGGTGAGCGGCACCCGGTCGAAAGCCTCGGCGCCGCCGGCGGCCGCAGCGGTGCTACGGGGGTTGACCGCCGAGGCCATCCCCTTGAAGAAAAGGTAAAATCCCAGGCCGCCGGCGTCGACCACGCGGGCCTTCTTCAACTGCGGCAGCAGCTCGCGGGTTTTCTCCACGATCTCCCTGGCCTTGACGATCACCTTCTCGAAGATGACGTGGAAAAGCTCGCCGTCCAGGGCCAGGCGCTTGAACTCCTCGGCGCTGTGGCGCAGCACGGTCAGGATGGTGCCCTCGCGGGGGTCGGCGACCGACTCGTAAGTCTCGCGCACCGCCTTTTCCATGGCCAGGCTGAAATCGGCCGGGCCGATCGCGGCGTGTCCTTTCAGGGCCTTGGCGAAGCTGAAAAAGAACTGGGAAAAGATCACCCCGGAATTGCCCTTGGCCGAGATCAGCATCCGCGCGGCCAGCCGGGCGGCCAGGTCGTCCAGGCGCGGCTCGTCCAAAGCGTCGATCTCGTCGTAGAGCGGACGGAGGGTGAAGACCAGGTTGTCGCCGGTGTCCCCGTCGGGAACGGGAAAGACGTTGATCCTGTTGAGCAGGGCGCGGTCCTGGAACAGGAACTCCATGCCGTGCTTGACGATCTCCTTGAACTTCGCGGCGTCGATTTCCTTCATCGCGGCTCCTTGATCGGCGTCATGCTTGCCCAGTTCCCGCCGCTCTTCAGGCTCACCTCCAGGGGAACCCGCAGGGGCACGGCCTTCTCCATCTCGCCGCGGACCAGGGAGGCCAGGCGCTTCTCCTCGCCTGGCGGATACTCGAAGACCAGCTCGTCGTGGACCTGGAGGAGCAGGCGGCTGTCCATGGAGCGCAGGCGGTCGTGAATGCGGATCATGGCCTTCTTGATGATGTCGGCGGCGCTGCCCTGGATGATGGTATTGATGGCCATGCGCTTGCCGTTCTCCTTGACGGCGCGGTTGGAGCTCTGGACCTCGGGAATGGGCCGGACGCGGCCGCAGAGGGTCCGCACCTCGGGATCCTCCTCGGCGCCGGCGATCACCTGCTCCATGAAGCGCCGCACGCCGCTGTAGGTCTCGAAGTAGCGGTCGATGAACTCCTTGGCCTTGGCGAAGCTTACTCCCAGCTCCTTGGCCAGGGAGTAGGCACCGCTGCCGTAGAGGACGGAGAAATTGATGATCTTGGCCCGGCGGCGCAGCTCGTCGCGCTGGCCGGCGAGGGCGGCGCCGAACACCAGGTCGGCGGTGCGCTGGTGGATGTCCAGGCCTTCGGCGAAGGCCCGCTGCAGGTTCTCGTCGCCGGAAAAATGGGCCATGACGCGCAGCTCAATCTGCGAGTAGTCGGCCGAAAGCAGCCGGCAGCCCTCCCGGGCGATGAAGGCCCGCCGCAGGTTGAGCCCCCCCGTCTCTCCCACGGGGATGTTCTGCAAATTGGGATTCGAGGAGGAGAGCCGGCCGGTGGCCGTGACCGTCTGGTTGAACTGGGTATGCACCCGGTCCTCCTCGTCGAGGTTCTCCAGCAGTCCCTGGACGTAGGTGGAATGCAGCTTCTTGTACGTCCGGTACTCGATGACCTTCTCGACGATCGGGAAGCCCTTCAGCTCGTTCAGCACCTCGATGTCGGTGGATCGCGCCCCGGTCTTGCGCGTCTTCTTGCTGAGCGGCAGGTTCATCTTCTCGAAGAGCAGCTCGGCCAGCTGCGGGGAGGAGTTCACGTTGAACTCGTAGCCTGCCAGCTCCTGGATCTCCCGGTCGCGGTCGGCGATGAGCCGCCGCAGTTCGTGCGCGGCCCCCTGTAGAAAGGCCCGGTCGACGCCGATGCCGTGCCACTCCATGTCCATCAGCACCCCGACCAGGGGGAGCTCGACATCGCGATAGAGTTCGAGGAGCTTCCTCTCGCCGAGCAGCGGCAGGAGCTTCCCGCGCAGAAGCTCGGAATGGGCGGCGTCGGCGGCGCAGTAGTCGGCGATGCGCTCCATCTCCACCTCGGCGAGCGGACGCCGGCTCTTGCCCTTGCCGACCAGCTCTTCGTAGGTTGTCGGCTGTACTCCCAGGAATTCGGCGCTCAGCTCCTTCAGCTGGTGGGCGCGGCGGTTGGGAAAGAGCAGGTAGGACATGATCATGGTGTCGTGCTCAAGCCCGGAGACCTCCAGCCCGTGACGGCGAGCGTGCAGCATGTCGAACTTCAGGTTGTGCCCGGTCTTCTTGATATTGGCGTCGCCGAAAAGCGCGCCCACTTCCTCCCGGAAGTCCTTGAAGGTCAGGTGCCGGCGCTTCGGGGAGGCGGGCGCCGCCAGGAAGGGCACGTAATGGCGCTCGCCGGCGAACGCCACCGCCAGGCCGACGATCTGCGCCTTGCAGAACTCGATGCCCGTCGTCTCGACGTCCCAGGCGAAGGCGCCGGCGGAGCGCAGCCGGGCGGCGAGGTCGCGCAGTTGCCCGGAGCTCTCCACGATGTGCACGGGGGGCGTGCCTGCCGGCGGTGCGCTCCCGGGAACGGCGCCGAGCTTTTTCAACAGGCTGGTGAACTGCAGGCGGCGGTAGAGCTCCAGCAGCCGCTCGTCGCAGCGGGGGGCGAAACGCGGCACCTCCAGTTCCAGCGGCTGGGCGGGGATCCTGGCCAGGTCGAGAAGCCGGCGCCACGGTTCGACCAGGTGCCGGCCGGCCCGGATCTTCTCCTGAAGCCGGCCCTCGACCTGCTCCAGGTTCTGCAGCAGGGCATCGAGGCTGCCGAAGCGCTCGATCAGCTTGCCGGCCGTCTTTTCGCCGATGCCCTGGATGCCGGGGATATTGTCCGAGGCGTCGCCGGCCAGGGTCAGGAAGTCGACGATCTGCTCGGGGAAAATCCCGAAAAACTGTTTGATGTCATCCCGGCCCAGCCGGCGCTTCAGCTTGGGATGGTAGACGGTGACGCGCTCGCCCACCAACTGGAACAGGTCCTTGTCGGCGGAAAAAATGATCACCTCGCGCCCGGCGGCGGCGTGGCGCCGGGCCAGCAAGGCGATGATGTCGTCGCCCTCGAGGCCCGGCTTTTCCAACGAATGGATGCCCCGTCCCGCCAGGTACTCGCCGATGGCCGGGAGCTGCTGCAGCAGCTCCTCGGGGGGGCTCAGGCGCTTGGCCTTGTAGTCGGGATAGATCTCGCGGCGGAAGTTGGCCTCCTTGGAGTCGAAGGCCACGGCCAGCCGCCCGGGCCGCAGTTCCTGGACCAGGCTTTCCAGCCGGCTGATGAAGCCGTACACGGCCCCGGTGGGCTCGCCGCGCAGGGTGCGCATAGCCGCGTGGGCGTAGAAGGAACTGAAGACAAGGTACATACCGTCGACGAGAAGAATGCTCTCCGTCATCGGGAATCGATCAGGGGTTTTCCTTGCTCAGGTATTCCAGCACCATTTCATCGAGGGTCTGGTCCTCGATGTTCTGCGTGTCCATGGCGATCAGGTGCGTGAAGCGTCCCTCCTTCAGCTCGGAGATGATCTGATCGTGCTGGGTCTTCATCAGGCTCTTGACCTTCTTGACCTTGTCGCCCGTCTGCAGCAGGTGGGCGTACGACATGCGTCGGGAGAGCAGGATCTCGCCGTGCAGGTAGACCAGGGTCTCGATGAGCGGGTTGCCCTGCCCCTTGTCCTCGGTCTGGATATGGAACACTTCCTGGCGGTACTTGATGTCGGTGTTGTAGCCCACGATCATGGGCTCATCATAAAGAAATTGCTGTCAAGTGTCAAGGAACGAGCCGGAGTGACCAGTGACAAGTAACAAGTGACGAGTGACAAGAAAAGGCAAGAAATCGAACTTGGGCCTTTTTCTCCCCTCGTCACTCGTGACTCGTCACTTGTTACGAAAGATCGCTCATTTATGCTGAACGAACTCCCTGACGCTCCGGTAGATGCCGGCCGCGTCCAAGCCACAGTGCGCCAGCAGCTCATTCCGCGACGCCAGGGGCAGGCTTCCTTCACCGACGGCCAGGGCCAGGAACTCCTGGCCCCGGTCCCGGCCCTGCAGAAGCTCGCGCTGGATGACCGAGGCGAAGCCGCCGCAGGCCGAGCCCTCCTCGACGGTGACGATCTTGTCGGTGCCGGCCAGGAGGGAAAGGATCAGTTCGCGGTCGAACGGCTTGAGGAAGCGGACGTTGACCACGGTGGTCTCGATGCCGTCTTCCTTGGCCAGCCGGTCGGCGGCTTCCAGGGCCGAATA
>JAFGST010000186.1 GCA_016934475.1 Candidatus Aminicenantota bacterium
CGCTGGCACATCTCGCTCTCCAGCTGGCTGCGGGACTACCTCTTCCTGCCCCTGGCCTATGCGGTCATGCGCCGCATCCGGGGCGAAAGGCTCCTGGCCTTCAAGACCGAGACCTGGGGATATTTCGTCGGCATCTTCCTGACCATGCTGCTGGGCGGTCTGTGGCACGGCGCCAGCTGGAACTTCGTCGTCTGGGGGGGGCTCTACGGCGTTTACCAGGTTTTCTCGTACGCCGGCAAGCGGCTGCGCAGGAGACTACTCAAGGTTTCCGGACTGCAGCGCCTGGGGCGGCTGCACGCCGCCCTAAGCGTCCTGCTCACGTTCCACCTCGTCTCCTTCGCCTGGGTCTTCTTCCGCTCCCCCTCCTTCGCTGCGGCCATTTCCTTCCTGAGCCGGTTGAGCCTGGCCTGGCCGCAGGACGTCAGTCCCCACGTGTTCCTCAACCTGGGCCTGCTGGCGCTCTTCGTAACCCTGGAATTCTTCCTGAAGAACAAGGAGCGCTTTGTGTTCTGGCAGCGGCTGCCGGTCCTGGTCAGGACGGCGGCCTTCGCGCTCTTCTGCTGCCTGCTCGTCGTGTTCGCCGTGGATACCGCCAATGAGTTCATCTACTTCCAGTTTTAGGGGGCAAGCGGGCGCCGCCGTCCTGCGGCTGCTGGCCTTCTTCCTCTTCTTGTTCCTCTTCGACCGCCTGCTCTTTCTGGCCATCCGCGGCGTCGAGGAGCGGTTCTACAAGGGAGTTTCGGCCAACGGCCTCGAGGAGAAGTTCGCGGCGGTGCGCGACAAGGATCAATACGAAGTCCTGATCCTCGGCACGTCGCGCACCTTCGACGGCGTCCATCCCTGCTACATCGAGAAGGATCTGGGCGTAAAGTCCTTCAAGGAGGCCTTTGTCGGCAAAGGGCCGATGTACAATTATTTCTTCTACCAGCAATACAAGAAGCACCTGGGTGTGCCGCGGGTGATCATCTACGGGGTGGATTACTTCCTGTTCAACGTCACCTCGGATCGCCAGTGGATGAAGCGTTTCCCGGCCGACATCGCCGACGCCCGCTATTTTCGCGGCGGGCCGTTGTTGCTGCTGGCCAACAAGCCGCGCATCGACGAATTCTGCAACGCGTTCCTGAACCGCTTCAAGGCGGATGTCGCCAATGACAGCAACTATCTCCTGGAGCGCAACCCGGCCCGGATGGAGACGTACCGCGGCGTGGTCAGCCCGGGAACCATCGACGCCAGCGAGCCGACGCGCTTCCGCCGCGTGCGCTTCTTTCCCTTTCCCGGCAAGGAGGGCGAGTTCTTCCTGCGCCTGCTGAAGGAGGCCCAGCGGGACAAGGTGCAGGTCCTGTTGGTCGCCCTGCCGGAGTTCATCGGCACCTACCGAACCAACTATAATCACCGCCGCTTCCATCGCGTCTTCAGATACTTCTCCAGGGCCTTGGACAACGTGTTCTTCTACAATTACGACCTTCCCGAGAGGTTCGATCTCTCGCGGCTCGATTTCTTCATCGACGGCGGCTACGGCAAGACCAACTCTCATCTGTCCAGCGTCGGGGCCGAGCGCTTCCACCGCCTGCTAATCCGCGACCTGGCGCGGCACCTGGGGAAGGCCTGATGCGTCGTCGCCGGGTCCGCGAAAGCCTGTGGTGGGTGCTGCTGCTGGTCCCGGTCGCCCTCCTCCTGATTCTCTTCCCCCTGCGCACGCGGAAACAGGCCGAGGCGGAGAACGCCGTCGATACTGCCATTGAGGGCCTGAACCTGACGTATTTCAGCTTCGATCGCAACAACCGGAAAAAACTCGAGGTCCGCTGCCGGGAATCCCAGAAAAAAGGCGCCGACCTGCTCGAGATGAGGGGCGTGACGGCGACGATCTTCGACGTCGACAAGCTGGAGAAGGACATCCATGTCTCGGCTACGACCGGCAGCGCCGGGAACAATTTCAACGACTTCCTCCTCCAGGGCCAGGCGCGCATCGAATCCGCTGATTTCTCCCTCTCCAGCCCGAGCTTCGCGCTGAAGGACCTCGACATCCTGACCAGCCGGGACAAGGTCGATTTCGCCTTGAAGGATGTCCAGGGCCATGCCGCGCGCGGGCTGCGCTACTACATCCGGCAGAGGTCGTTGAAGCTGTTCGCTTGCCGGGGCGTATGGACTCGGGACGGCCAGCCCTACGATTTCCGCAGCCGGATCTTCTGGGTGATCCAGAAAAAGGGAAAGCTGATCCTGGAAAAGGAGGCCCGGGTGACGGGGGACGGCTCCGAGCTACGCGCCCAGTGGATCACACTGCAGTTCGACGCTGAATTTTCCCAGCTGCAGATGGCCGTGGCCATCGGAAACTGCTTTTTCCGGGCGGCGGTCTCCGGCGAGGACGGCCGGAGCCAGGAGCGGGAGATCTCGGCCAACCTGATCAAGATGCTGTACGATCCCCAGGGCCGGCTGCAGCGCCTGGAGGTGCACGGCGACGGACAGGTGGCCCTGGCCACCGGCGCGGAGAGCGGCCGCCTGCGATCGGAGGCGATCGAGATCACGCTGGACGCCGCCAGCCAAAACCTGGAAAGGGTGCGCACGACGACCCGCGGCGAGCTGGTCAGCCGCGGGCGGGAGAATGCCGACATCCGTGCCGACTCCCTGCTTGCCGAGTACGGGTCGGACGGAGTCCTGGACAGCGTCCGGGCCGAGGGCGGCTGCGAATTCCGCACCGACGCCTTCTCGGGCACGTCCTCGCGCATGCACCACGATGCGGCGAATTCCCTTATCGAGATCAGCGGCCGCGAGGCGGCCGTCGCCAGCCGCAGGAACACGTTCCGCTCGAGCCGCTTCCTGCTCCGCACCCGTCTGAAGCAGCTGAGCTCCGACCGCGAGGTCAAGGCGACGCTCATTCCCGAAAAGAAGAGCATCCTGCTGGGGGCCAGGCCGGTCTTCGTCACCGCGGGCGGCCTCGATCTGAGCGACGGGGGAAAAGACGTGTGCTTCAAGGGCAAGGTCAGCCTGTTCCAGGACGAGGTCGAGCTGCAAGCCGGGGAGCTTCACTTCTCCGGGGGTGGGGAGAGCGTGGCCGGCAGCGCGGGCGTGGACCTGAACTTCCCCGAGAACGGCGAAACGCTGCGGCTGCGCGGGAAGACGATCACCCTGGAACCGCAGGGGCCGCGCCTCGTCATCGACGGGGAGGGGCGGCTGCGCCAGGGGGAGAACTCCCTGAGCGCCGGCCGCATCGAGATGTCCTTCGACCGCAACGACCGACTGGACACGATCGCCGCCTCCGGGCGCGTGAACTTCACCCGCAAGGACGTCTCCGGCCGCTCGCAGCGCCTGGATTGGAATTACGTCGGCCAGACCGTCTGGTTCCGGGACTCCGCCGAAATCACGCGCCAGGGCGCCGGGACGACCCGGGGGCAGGAACTGCGCTTCGACCTAAAAAGCAGCCAGATCACCGTCAGCGGTTCGGGCGAGCGCTCCGAGACGACCATCGGCCCCGACCGGACCTGAAGGCGCCGGCGGCTTGATTTTTTTCCCGGATTTGTCTATGATATTCCCTTCGTTGTTATGCGGCCGGTTGCCGCCGATCAGCGACATGAAGATGAACAACAGCGCCCGCAAGCCAACCTGCGCCCGGAAATGGGCCGCCGTGCCCGCCGCAGGCCCGCCCGCGCGGTGATGGAGAATCCATGAAAAGAATCCTGCTGATGACCGCCGGGCTCGGGTTCACGCTCCTGCTGGCGGCGACCGACATCATGAGGCTGTCGGAGGTCAAGCCCGGCATGCAGGGGGAGGGCAAGACCATCTTCAAGGGAAGCTCCGTCGAGTCTTTCCGCTTCAAGGTGCTGGGCATCCTGGACAAGTTCGTTTCCGACAAGAACCTGATCATCGCCGAGCTTTCGGCCCCCGAGCTGGACGAGGGCGGCGTCATCGCCGGCATGAGCGGCAGTCCGGCCTACATCGACGGCAAGCTCATCGGCTCGGTCTCCTACGGCCTGAGCAATTTCGCCAGGAAGCCGATCGCGGGCATCACGCCCATCGAGGACATCCTGAAAGTCGGCGCCGCCGGAGCGCCGGTGCCCAGCGTGGAGATCTCCGACATCAAGATCGATTTCGGCCGCCAGAATGTCCGCCATGTCGCCGAGTTGATCCGCGCCGAATTGTCCGGCCGTCTGAATTACGCCCCGGCCCGCTCCTTCGAGCCGATCAAGCTCGTCGCCAGCAGCAGCGGATTCCACAGCGAGGCCGTATCCTTTCTGCAGGGGATGTTCTCCCCGCTGCAGAGCCTGGGCGCCGGGAGCGACGTGGACAAGGGCAAGTTGAGCCCGGAGATGTTCACCGTGCGCCCGGCCGACGCCGTGGCCATCCCCCTCATCCGCGGCGACGCCTCCTACACCGCCACCGGGACGGTCACCCACGTCGATGGACAGAAGGTCTACATCTTCGGCCACCCCTTCTTCAACCTGGGGACGGTGGATTTTCCCCTGCATCGCGCCGAGGTCATTTCCGTCGTTCCCTCCTACGAGAATTCCTTCAAGCTGGCCACCACCCGCAACCAGGTGGGCGCTGTCCGGCAGGACCGCTTTTCCGGCGTGCAGGCCGAACTGGGGAAGGCTCCCTACATGATCCCCCTGAAGATCTTCCTGAAGAACCGCAACCGCCATTTCAACCTGGAGGTGGTCAACCACGCCCTGCTGACCCCGGTGCTCACCTACATCTCGCTGTTGAACGCCCTGCTGGCCGAGTATCAGGAGTTCGGCTTCCAATCCATCGCCGTCAGCGGCAAGATCTTCATCGAGAACGAGGACAACGTGGTTTTGAGCGACCTGTTCAGCGGCACCAGCGCCTTCGACGAGTTCTCGACCCTGGTCATGGTCATCAACTATTTCCTCATGAACAACCGCGAGAAGGACGTCAAGATCCAGAAGATGGACTTCGAGATCAGCGGGCGCGAGACCATCCAGAAGGCCGAGCTGCAGAACGTACTGATCGACAAGGTCTCCTACCTGGCCCAGGAGCCGATGAACATCGAGATGAAGCTGAAGAACGAAAAGGGGACCGAGTTCTCCGAGAAACTCACCATTCCCACGCCCAACTTGAAACCGGGGACGACGTTCTACCTCATGGTCGCCGACGCCGCGGAGGTGACCGAATTCGACACCAAGGCCATCAAGACCACCTACTTCCCCTCTAACCTCGGCGCCCTCATCCGAGCCATCAACAACATCCGCAAGAACAACCGCATCTATCTCAAGGTGTTCGTCCCCGCCCACGGGATATTCATCCGGGGCTTCGAGTATTCCTACCTGCCCTCCAGCGTGGGCAACGTCCTGCTGTACAACTCCCTGGGCAAGGACCAGGCCAACATGGCGCTTTCCACCGTGGCCGAGTACCAGTACGAGCTGCCGGCGGTGGTGAGCGGCAGAAAGATTTTCAAGCTGCGCATCAAAGAGAGGAAAAATGAATAGCAAAGCGCCGGTCTTCACCGCCATCCTGGCCCTGGCTGCCGCCCTGGTGGCGGTCGAGGTCAGGCAGATCGAAAAGGCGAGCCTGGCCGAATTCCAGAAGGGCAACTTCGTCAACGTCAGCATCGACCACAACGGCAGGCTGTTCCTGGGACCCCGGCTGCAGGGCCTGACCGGGCCCAGTGAGGAGTTCTACCTGTCGGCGGCGGCGGCCAAGAACGGCGACCTGTACGTCGGCACCGGGCACAACGCCAGCGTCTACCGAGTCAGCCCCGAAGGCAAGAGCGAGAAGGTGTTCAGCGGGGAGCAGCTGGACGTCTATGCGCTGCTGCTGGCCGCCAACGGCGACCTGGTCGTGGGCACCTCGCCCAGCGGCAGGGTATGGCGCGTCTCCAAGGAGAAAAAGGTCAGCGAGATGTTCAACCCCGATGAGAAGTTCATCTGGGACCTGGCCGAGGACCGGCAGGGCAACATTCTCTGCGCCCTGGGCAACACCGGCGCCGTGTACCGCATCGCCCCGGCCGGAACGGTGGAGAAGCTGTTCCTGGCCGAGGATTCCCACATCATCAGCCTGCACGCCACCCGCGATGACGCCGTGCTGGCCGGCAGCGGTGACCGCGGCATCCTCTACGAGATCAAGAACCGCAAGGTCCGGGTGCTGTACGATTCCCCCCTGGAGGAGATCAAGGGAATCGCCAGCGACGACGAGGGCAACGTCTATTTCGCCGCGGTCAAGAACGAACCGAGCCAGCCGGGGGCCAAGGAGATCGAGATCGGCTCCGCGTTTCCCAAGGGCGACGCCCCGAAGAAAGAGAAGATCGAGGAGACGAGCATCCTTTACTGCCTGCAGTCGGACGGGACGGTCGAGACCCTCTGGTCCTCGCAACAGGAGTTCATCTACGCCCTTCATTATGATCCCGCCACCGGCGCGGTGGTCATCGGCACCGGCAACGAGGGCCGCGTCTACCGGGTGAAGCGCGACGGCGGCTTCGACCAGGTGTGCGAATGCGAGGCGGCCCAGGTCTTCCGCATTGCCGGCGCCGGCCAGGGGTATTACCTGATCTGCAACAACACCGCCGGCATCATCCAGGTGGAGAACCGCCTCAACGCCAGCGGCACCTACTTCTCCGATATCTTCGACGCCCGCATCCAGTCCCGCTTCGGGCGCCTTACCTGGGAGGGCGAGACCGGCCGTCAGTCCACGGTGTCCTTCTCGGTGCGCATGGGCAATTCGGACAATCCCGATTCCTCCTGGACGAGCTGGTCGGCCCCGTTCAGCGATCCGGAGAACGCGACCATCAACATGGGGGGCTACCGCTTCCTGCAGGCGAAGATCGTGCTGCAGTCGGCCAATCCAGGCGAGACGCCCTCCGTCTCCGGCTATCGCATCCACTACCTGACCGACAACCTGAAGCCCGTGATCGACCGGGTGCAGGTGCAGACGTCCAGCGAGAAGAAGCCCGTGGCCGATACCCAGCCGCCGGACAAGTATCTCCACGTGTCCTGGCAGGCTTCCGATCCCAACCGGGACCGCCTGAAGTATTCGCTCTTTCTGAAGAAGCTGCCCGGAGGGGAGTGGCTGCCGCTGCGCAGCGATCTCAAGGACGATTGGTTCTACATCGACCGCGAACTCTTTGCCGACGGAAAATACCTGCTGCGGGTGCAGGCCGATGACGGCCTGGACAACACGCCCGCCGGCGCCAAGACCGCGACCCGGGTGTCGCCGCCCTTCGTCATCGACGCCACGGCACCGCAACTGTCCGATTTCAGCGTCGCCGGAGGCATCGTCCGCTTCACCGCCAGCGACGAGGCGTCCGCCGTGGCGCGGGTCCACTACTCCCTCGACGGCAAGGACTGGTACCCGGTATTTCCCGACGACATGATCGGTGATTCCAAGGTCGAACGATTCAGCTTCCCCCTCAAGAATCCCAAGAACTCGCGGGTGTTGCTGATCAAGATCGCCGACGAGTACGACAATCACCGGGTGTTTCAAAAATCCATCTAGGAGGAGTCGCCGTGAACGAAGTGAAACGAATCACGACCCCGCTGAGCGAGGAGGCCGTCGCCCAGTTGCGTGCCGGTGACAACGTGCTGATCAACGGCACGATCTACACCGGTCGGGACGCGGCCCACAAGAAGCTGTCCGAGCTCATATCCGCCGGGTCTCCGCTGCCCTTCGACCTGCGCGGGCAGGTCATTTTTTACGTGGGGCCCACCCCGGCCAGGCCCGGCAATCCCATCGGCTCGGCCGGACCGACCACCAGCTATCGCATGGACGCCTACGCTCCCAAGCTGCACGAGCTGGGTGTGAAGGCCACGATCGGCAAGGGCTCGCGGAGCGCCCCGGTGAAAGAGGCGCTGAAAAGGCACAAGGCGGTTTATCTGGCGGTGACCGGCGGTGCCGCCGCCCTGGTATCCAAGAGCATCCGCCAGGCCGAGGTGGTCGCCTATCCCGAACTGGGGCCCGAGGCGATTCGCAAGCTCCAGGTGGTGGATTTTCCGGCCCAGGTCATCAACGACATTTACGGGGGCGATATCTACGAAGAGGGGCGCCGAAAGTACGAGGTCAAGTAGGGTCGCCCGATGAAGATCCACGAGTACCAGGCCAAGGAACTGCTGCGTCGGCACCACGTTCCCGTCCCGCGGGGCCAAATGGCCGAGACGGCCGAGCAGGCGCTGGAGGCGGCCGAGGGCCTGGGCTATCCCTGCGCGGTCAAGGCTCAGGTGCACGCCGGCGGGCGCGGACAGGCCGGAGGCATCAAGCTGGCCCGCAGCCGCGACGAGGCCCGGTCGCACGTCGCCGCCATCCTGGGCATGAACTTGGTCAGCCGGCAGACCGGGCCCGAGGGACGGCGGGTGCGCAAGCTCCTGATCGAGGAGGCGCTGGACATCGCCAGGGAGCTGTACCTGGCGATCCTGGTGGACCGGGAAATGGAGATCCCGGTCATCATCGCCTCGGCACAGGGGGGGATGGAGATCGAGGCCGTGGCCCGGGACCATCCCCAGGCGATCTTCAGGATGCACGTGCACCCGGCCCTGGGACTGTTCCCCGCCCACGCACGCGCCCTGTCGTTCAAATTGGGCCTGAACCAGGCCCAGCGGCGGAATTTCTCCCGCCTGCTGACCGGCTTGTACGAGCTCTTCCTGCAGAACGACGCCTCTCTCGTCGAAATCAATCCTTTGGTCGTCACGGCCGCCGACGAACTCCTGGCCCTGGATGCCAAGATCAACATCGACGACAACGCCCTGTTCCGCCAGCCGGTCATCGCCGCCTGGCGCGACGTCCAGGAGGAGGAACCGCTCGAGGTGGAAGCGTCGCAGTATGACCTGAACTACATCCGCCTGGACGGATCCATCGGCTGCATGGTCAACGGCGCCGGCCTAGCCATGGCCACGATGGACATCATCAAGTTCTACGGCGGAGCGCCGGCGAATTTTCTCGACGTCGGCGGCGGCACCTCAGCCGAAAAGGTCCGCGAGGCCTTCAAGATCCTTCTGGCCGACCGCAAAGTGCGCGCCGTTTTCGTCAACATCTTCGGGGGCATCGTACGCACCGACCTGGTGGCCAGCGGCATCGTCGAGGCGGTGCGCGGCCTGGAACTGCGCCTCCCCGTCGTCATTCGCCTTGTGGGGACCAACGAGGAGGAGGGCTTGCGCGTGCTGCGCGCCTCCGGGCTGGATTTCGTCATCGAGAACGGGCTGGCCGAGGCGGTCCGCCGCGTAGTCGAGCTGGCCGGGGGAGACTGAGCATGGCCATCCTCGTCGACCGCGAATCGCGCGTGATCGTCCAGGGCTTCACGGGAAGGGAGGGCACCTTCCACGCCGGGCAGATGATCGAGTACGGCACCGGAGTCGTCGGCGGCGTCACCCCGGGCAAGGGCGGGCAGCGCCACCTGGAGCGGCCGGTCTTTGACACCGTCGAGGAAGCAGTCCGGGAAACGGCGGCCGACGTTTCGGTCATTTTCGTGCCGGCGCCCTTCGCCGCCGACGCCATCGTCGAGGCCGCGCTGGCCGGGATCGGGTTGATCGTCTGCATCAGCGAGGGCATACCGGTCCTGGACATGGTCAAGGTGAAGGGCTTCCTGCACCGCACGGAGGCACGGCTGGTCGGGCCGAACTGCCCGGGGGTCATCAGCCCCGGCCAGTGCAAGGTGGGCATCATGCCGTCGCGCATCCATGCCCCGGGCCGCGTCGGCATCGTCTCGCGCTCGGGGACGTTGACCTACGTGGCCGTGGACCAGATCACTCGCCAGGGCCTCGGGCAGTCGACGTGCATCGGCATCGGCGGCGACCCGCTGATCGGCACGAGCTTCGTCGACGCGCTGGAGCTGTTTGCCGAGGACGGGCAGACCGAGGCGGTCGTCATGATCGGCGAGATCGGCGGCAGCATGGAAGAGCAGGCCGCCGAGTTCATCGCCGGGGGATTCCCCAAGCCCGTGGTCGCTTTCATCGCCGGGCAGACCGCTCCGCCCGGCCGGCGCATGGGCCACGCCGGGGCCATCATCTCCGGGGGGCGCGGCACCGCCGCGGAGAAGATGGCGGTCCTGGAGGGCCACGGCGTGCGGGTGGTGCGCAGCCCGGCCGAGATCGGGGATAACGTGAAACGGGTCCTGGGCTGAGCCTTGGCTCGGTCGCGGGCCTGCAAAGGGAGGTTTAACTATGCGAGGTCAACAGGGGAAGATGACGTTCATGAGCGTGATCGCCCTGGCCATCCTGGTCGTGGGCGGATACATGGCCTTCAAGTTCATCGGCTACAACCTGGAGAAGAAGCAGATCAAGAAGGAAGTCTTCGATACCCTGGGCAGCACGCGCGGGGCCGATCGCAGCAACGAGGAACTCATGGACCTGATCGAGTCCGTCCTGCGGAAGAAGAAGGTTGAGATCCTCGAGGTGTATGCCGAGTTGGACCGGGCCACGTCGGTCATCCAATATTCGTTCAAGTACAGGATCGTCACCGATTACCTGCTGTTCAAGCGGAGGGAGATCGTCGAAGTCGTCGACCAGATCGAAAACTATGGCTGAGGATGGCGATCGCGGGCTCCTGTTCCTGAAGGCGTTCTTCGCCTTCCTGGCGGCCTTCATTTTCGTCTACGTGCTCCGGGAACTGCGCTCCATCTTCATTCCCTTCTTCATCGCCCTGTTCCTCTATTTCCTTCTGGACGGGGCGGTGCGCAGGCTGCTCCGTTGGAAGATCCCCAAGGCCATCGTGCTGATCGGCGTCCTGGTGGCGATCTTCGTCTGCTTGTACCTGTTCGGCCTGCTGGTCTTCACCGGCGCATCTTCCTTCATCACCAAGTTCCCCGCCTACAGCGAAAAAATGACCACGCTGCTCAAGGGCGTGCTGGCCGGGCTCAAGCTGCCGATTATCGACGTCCAGCGGTACATTTCCGGCATCGACTGGGACCAGATCCTCAATCCCGCCCAGATCACGTCCTTGGTGTCGGGCACCCTGGGCAACTTCACCAATTTCATCGGCAACCTGCTGCTGGTGCTGCTGCTGCTGATGTTCATGCTGGGCGAGCGGGTGCCGATGGCCGTGCGCGTCTCCCAGGTCCTGTCCGTGGAGCGGGCCAACGAGTTCACGGGGATGGTGGCCGCCATCAACTCCCGGGTCCGGCACTACCTGCTGATCAAGACGCTCATCAGCCTGGCCACGGCCGGCCTGGCCGCCCTGATCCTGCTGGTGGGCCGGGTCGATTTCGTCATTTTCACCGCCCTGCTGGTCTTTCTCCTGAACTTCATCCCGACCTTCGGCTCGCTGGTCAGCACCGCCTTTCCCATCCTGCTCACCTTTCTCAAGTTCGGCTTCTGCCTGCGCCTGCTGCTGGTCGGCGCCGGCCTGATGGTCATGCAGTTCGTCATCGGCAACGTGGTCGAGCCCCAGGTGATGGGGCGAAGCCTGAACCTGTCGCCGATCGTCGTCCTGCTTTCACTGATCTTCTGGGGATGGCTGTGGGGGGTGATCGGCATGTTCCTGGCCGTTCCCGTCACCTCGGCCGTCAAGATTGTCCTTGAGAGCGTTCCCGCGCTGCGGCCGCTGGCCGCGGCCATGAGCGGCGAATGAAGCGCGGAAAAAATCCGCGGCATCTTGATTTTTCTTTTCGCGGCTGATATATGGATTCGACAGGAGGAAAAATGAAGAAACATGGTCTTTTGGCGGCGGTGTTGATACTGGCCCTTTCGACGGGATTGTCGGCGGCCGGGAGCAGCGCCGACAAGCCGGGCATGCAGGTCTTCGGCGACCTGGGTCTGGCCGTATCCGACTTCGAGGGGCTGTTCTTCGATGCCGGCTTCCAGTACGGATTCTCCCCCAAGCTTTTCGGGGAATTCCTTTTCGAGTACTACTTCAGCCCGGCGGGTTCCGGCATCGACTCCAGCGCCTGGGGCTTGAACGTGAACGGGGTCTACAAGCACGGCCTCTCGGACGGCTTGAGCCTGTTCGGCAAGGCCGGCGTGTGCCTGATCCACACCAGCGCCAGCGTAGTGTTCATGGGTACGAAAATCTCGGCCAGCGACTCCGATATCGGCTTCAATGCCGGCGGCGGCGTCGAGTATGCCCTGAGCGAGAACATGGGTCTGCGCGGGGGCGCCACGTTTAAAATCTCATTCGCCGAGGGGGAGACGGGGACCTTCTTCAAGCTGTACGCCGGCTTCTTTTACGGGCTCTAGCGCGTTCCGGGTGCGGCGAGGACCCGGCCTCCCATCCGCCTAGCGGAACTCGGGGAGGTAGCGCCGGGATTGCAGCGTGAACTCGCCGTGGTGCTCAATGGCCCCGGTCAGCAGGCGGATGAGCGGAGCGGGAGCGAAGCGGCCGGCCCAGGCGGCGCACTGCCCGGGCGGCGCGCTCTTGGTCCAGGCGATGAATTCCAGCTCCTGGCGCCCGATAACGAGCGCCTCGCCGCGGCGGCAGGAGGGACACAGCAGCCCGCGGTAGTCGTCGCGCAGCCAGGCGCGCTCCCGGATGCCGTTCCGGCAATTGGAGCAGCGTTCGGGATTGAACAACAGCCCTTCGTCGCGCAGCATCCAGACCAGGAAGTAGGGCAGTAGCCACTCCATGGCCAGCCCGCGCTCGCGGGCCTGCAGGATGGCCGACAGGAGCTTGTAGACGCGGGTGTCGCGGTGGTTCACGGGAATCATTTGCAGCACGATCTCGGCCAGGAAATAGAAATAGAAAACGTTCTCGGCGGCCGACACGACGGGGAAAAAGCTTTTGCGGATCTCGCCCTTGCTGAGGGTGACCCATTCCCTGTCCTCGCGCCAATAGTAATGAAATTCCCCCTCGGTGAACAGTTCCAACAGTGAGCCGAAGCGGTTCTTCAGCTTGGAGGCCCCGGGGGCCACGGCCTTGAGCAGGCCGTTCTCACGGGTCAGCAGCGTGACCTGCTTGTCCTGCTCGCGCAGGGGGGCGCTGGACAGGACCATGGCTACGGCCGACTCTTGGGGCATGCTCAGCGCCGGGCGCCCAGTCTGTCGCTCCCCGGGCCCATGCTACCGGTGAACGGGGGCGAGGAACAGGGCCTTGAAAGCGAAGAAGAGGAAATACAGGCTGAAGGCGATCAGGACGATTCCCAGCGCCTTGACGATCTTCCGGGTGCGCGCCGGGGCGCAAAGGGATTTCATGCGGTTGGTGATGAAAATGATCAGGGTGAAGTAGGAGAACGCTCCGAGGATGACGACGAGCATGAAGCCGATCTCGTACGACAGGGTGAGGGGGATGTAAATCCGCAGTTTTTTCAGGAAGGAGAGGGCGATCATCCAGGAGGCGATGCCCAGCGGGTTGATCAGCACCATGCTCAGCCCCTGGATGAAGGCCCAGCGCTTGCGCCGGATCTTCAAGACGAGCCCCTCCTCCTTTTTCTCGATCTTTTCCAGGAAGCGGGCGTCCTTGAGCGACAGTATACCCAGGATGAACGTGATGACCGCCGTCACCAGGAGGAAGATGCCCTCGATGCTGAAGTTGTAGCCGTTTTTCAGGAAGGGGGTGATGCCGAAGAAGGCGGCCATGGCCCAGACGGAATCGCCGATGGAGGCCCCCAGCGCCAAGCTCAAGGCCGATGCGTAGTGCTTTTTGACCGCGTTTTGAAAGACCTCCAGGTTGACCGGGCCGATGGGGATGCAAAGGAAAAATCCCAGCAGAAAGGCGCATACGTAGAAAAGCAGGTACGTGAGCCACATTTTTCGTCATTGTAGTCGAGGGGGGGAAGGAAAGTCAACCGCTTGAGATGAGATTTTTTTTATGGTACAACCGCGGACAGGAGGACGCATGAATTCCAAGAAACTCGGGCTTGCCGTTCTGCTGATCGTAATCCTGACCGCCAGCGCCTTTGCCGTCGGCTCGCGCCGGCCGGTCCGCCGCGGGCCGACCTCGTATGCGAAGGGGGACATGCTGGTGTCGCCGGAGCTGGTACTGGTGTACAGCACGACGTCGCTGGGAGCCGACCTGGAGTACTTCATCAACGGCAATATCAGCGTGGGCGGGGACCTGCTGCTGTTCCTGGAAGGAAACGGCGGCATGATCATCTCCCCCGACGTGGCCTTTCATTTCGACGTGAAGGTGGAGAACCTGGATGTCTTCGCCGGCGCCGGGCCGGCCCTGGCCTTCGCCTTCAGCGGCGGCGGTTCGGAATTCGGCTTCAAGCCGTTCGGCGGCGCCCGTTATTTCTTCACGCCCAAGCTCGCCGCGTACTTCAAGCTGCTGGCCTTCATCGGCAGCGGCTCCTCGTTCGGCGGGGCATTCGGAGTCTCCTTCCAACTGTAGGCCGAGCGGCGGAGCTCAAAAAAACACGAAGAGCCAGCGGAAGAGCGCGGCGGCCGCGGAGGCCACGACCAGGCTCAGCAGCGCCGAAAGGCCGGCGGTCTTCCAGCCGAATTCCCTGCCCATGACCACGAAGGTCGTAAGGCAGGGAAAATAGAGCGTCACGAAGACGAGAAATACGACGGTCTGGGCGAGCGTCAACGGCAGCAGCGCCAGGGAGGCGGCGCCCAGGGCCTGCTGGGCGGAAATGACGATCAGCTCCTTGCGCAGGAAGCCGAAGGCCAGCGTCGTCCCCAGTTGCTCGGGCAGGCCCAGGAACCCTTTGACCAGCGGCGAGAACAGAGCGTCGATGCCATCGGCGATGTCCAGGCGCAGGAGCCAGGACATGAGCACGCTCCCCAGCAGCAGCAGGGGGATGACGGAGACGGAGAACTCCCGCAGCTGGCGTCCGGTGTTGGCCAGTGCGTTGCGCGGGGAAGGAACCTTCAGGTCGGGGATCTCCATGATCAGGCCGCCCGGCTTGGCCAGGAAGAGGGAGATGCCCTTGCCGGTGATCCCGATCACCAGCAGCACGAAGACGTAGATCGCCAGGGCCCAGAAGGGGCCGGCCAGGGCGGCGGTCAGGGCGAAGATCACGGCGTTACGCGCCGAGCAGGGAATGAACGGCAGCAACAGCGCGCTCAGGAAGCGGTCGCGGCGGTTTTCCAGTATGCGGGTGGCGTAGAGGGCAGGGGCCGTGCAGCCGATGCCGAGGATGAAGGCGGCCACCGACTTGCCGTGCAGCCCGATGCGGTGCAGCAGACCGTCCAGCAGAAAGGCGATGCGCGACAGGTACCCCGAGTCCTCGAAAAGCGAGTGCAGGATGATAAGCGGCAGGAAGTAGGGGAGGACGACGCCCAGCGAGCCGGCCAACCCCTGGAACAGCCCGTCGGCCGTGACCCACAGGAAGCCGGATACCCGCTGCAGCGGCAGCAGCAGCGGCGGCACCCGGTTCAGCAGCGGATCGAGCCAGCGGCTGAAGATGTTGCCTGTGAAGAAGATAACGCTGAAGAAGAGCAGAAAATAGACGACCAGGAAGACGCGGCCGAGCAGCGGGTGTAGGAGAAAACGGTCCAGCCGGTCATGGAGATGGATCGTCTTGCGCGGCACGAAATCACAGGTCTCCTCGCTGAGCTTCATGGCCAGATGGTGCCGCTCGTAGGCGATCGATTCGTAACATTCCACCTTGTGGAAATCCTCGATCTGGGCGCAGGCGGCCGTCCTTTCCCGATCGATCGGGCGGAGCAAGGATTCCGGCACCATGTCCGGATTTTCTATGGCCTTGATGGCATAGAAGCGGCGGCTGCCCTTGTGCCGGCCCGGGATCGGCGGCAGGGCCGCGGCCAGTTTCTGAACCAGTTCCTCGATGTGGGCCGTATAAGGAAAAATCCGCCGGGGACGGCGTGGGGAGGCCAGAAGGCGGGCGCAGCGCTCCATGAGATGCAACACGCCCTTGCCGAGCAGGGCGGCGGTGGGAGCGACCGGCACGCCCAGGCGCTCCTCCAGCTTGTCGTGGTCGATCTTCAGGCCGTGCTTCTCGGCCTCGTCCTGCATGTTCAGGGCGATGGCCATGGGCAGTCCAAGCTCCAGCAGTTCGCTGGTCAGCTCGAGGCTGCGGGACAGCAGCGTGGAATCGACCACGTTGACGACCAGGTCGATCTCTTCGTTCAGCAGGTAATCGCGGGTGACCCTTTCGGCGTCATCGGAGGCGTTCAGCGAGTAGGTTCCCGGCAGGTCCAGCAGCTCGAACGCCTGCCCCCCCAGCTGGATGACGCTGCGGGTGAGGCGCACGCTGGTACCCGGGAAGTTGGCGGAAGCCGACTTGATGTCGGAAAGGACGTTGAACAACGTGCTCTTGCCGGCATTGGGCTGGCCGACGAGGACGATCTTATAGGTCGGCATGCTCGACCATGATCTTCCGGGCCAGTCCTTGCCCGATGGCGATCTTGCTGGAGCGGGTGGTGACGTTGCGGATAAGCACCGGGCTCCAGCGCGAGAGGTTGAGCTTGACGATCGAGTCGCCCACGTGGATGCCCATGGCCAGCAGCTTTCTTTTGGCCTCGTGGCCGGCGCTGATCTCCACGACCGTGCAGGGGATGCCGCTGGGAACCTGGATGAGGGACAAAGGTTTCATTAGATATTATATCCCATTCCCAGCCGCGAGTCAACCGGCGGCGGCGGGAAGGGCCGCGGCCTTGCCGGGCGTCCCGTTTTGCGATAGAATGGCGCCGTGAACAATCGGTACGGAACAAGCCCCATGATCGACCTGGTGACCGGCGCCGCCGGCTTTCTCGGCTCGCACTTGTGCGACGCCCTGCTGGCCCAAGGCCGCGAGGTGATCGGGCTGGACAATTTCTTCACCGGCCGCAGGCAGAACCTCGCCCACCTGCGTGGCAACGACCGCTTCGAGATGATCCGCCACGACGTCATCAATCCCATCCTGCTCGAAGCCGGCCGTATCCATCATTTCGCCTGCCCGGCCTCGCCCATCCACTACCAGTACAACCCGGTCAAGACCATCAAGACCTCGGTAATGGGCACCATCAACATGCTGGGCCTGGCTAAGAGGGTCAAGGCCAGGATTCTGCTGGCTTCGACCTCGGAAGTGTACGGCGATCCCGAGGAGCACCCGCAAAAGGAATCCTACTGGGGCCGGGTGAACCCCATCGGGCCGCGCTCCTGCTATGACGAGGGCAAGCGGGTGGCCGAATCGCTGATGTTCAATTACCATGCCCAGAACGGGGTCGACATCCGCATCGTGCGCATCTTCAACACCTACGGACCGCGCATGGCCCTGAACGACGGGCGCGTGGTCAGCAACTTCATCCTGCAGGCTCTGCGCCACGAGCCCCTCACCGTCTTCGGACGCGGCGAGCAGACGCGCTCCTTCTGCTACGTTTCCGACCTGGTTGCGGGCTCCCTGCTCATGATGGAGCGGGACGGCCTCACCGGCCCCGTCAACCTGGGCAGCCCCACCGAGGTCACGGTCCTCGAGCTGGCCGAGCTGGTCCTCCGGCTCACGTCTTCCCGCTCGAAGATCATCTTCAAGGAACTGCCGGTGGACGACCCGGTGCGGCGCCGCCCCGATATCGCCCTTGCCAGGGAGAAGCTGGGCTGGGAGCCCCGCGTGACGTTGCCCGACGGGCTGCGGGAAACCGTCGACTATTTCCAAAGGGTGCTGGCTGAATAGGCCCGGAGGTGGGCCGGCCGGTGCCGGATCGCAATACAGAATGGAGGTCATGAAGATGAGGAAATGCATCGTCGCGTTCAGCGTGATCCTGGCCCTTGCCGTCGCGGCCACGGCGGGGTCGGAGGTGAAAAAGATGTCGAAAAAGGCCGCCAAGCTGATGACCAAGGCCGAGACGGCCATCCGTGAGAATAACCATGACCAAGCCATCGGCCTGCTGCAGCAGATCATCCCCCTCGAGCCCCACAGCGCCAAGGCCCATTACTACCTGGGCGTGCTCCTCTACCAGGGAGGGAAGTTCGATGAATCCATCTCCCATATCGAGGAGACATTACACCTGCAGGAGGATTATCCCAATGCCCGGATGCTCCTGCGCAAGGTGTTGTTTGATGCCGGCATGGATGCGCACAAAAAGCAAGAATTCGCAAAGTCCAATGGGTATTTGCTGAAAGTCAAGGATTTTCCCAATGCCCATGTAGGCAAGGAAAACGAAAACATACTCGCATTGACGCACTTCCATTTGGGATTTAACTTCTTCAATCTGAAGCAGTATCCCCAGGCGCAGGCCCACTTTGAACTCTGCCTTTCGCTGGAAGGATTTGCCAAGGAAAACTTGGATTTGTACGCCAATACGCTCTATTTTCTTGGCATGATCGGTTATATAAAGGAACAATTTCAGGATTCAATTTCTTTTTTCAAGAAATATCTGGCCCTGTACAGCGGGATGGAAAAGAAGCCGCAACTGAACCCGCACGCAAATTATTTCATCGGAGCCAATCTGTTCCGCATGCTTGAATCCAAGGTGACCCGGGGCGACATGAGTGGGATCATGGAGTCCACCCGTGAGATCATTCCCTATCTGGAGAGTGCCATCGCCGAAAAGCTCCCCAGCGAGGATCCCCATGTCATGCTGGGCAACTGCTATGTCTATCGCAACGAAGTCGACAAGGCCATTCAGACCTACCAGGACTTGATCGCGGCTTTCCCCCAGTCGCCCCAGCTGGAGAACTACAAGGTTTTCTTGCACGAGCTGCAGAAGAACCGCCCCAAGGGAAAAAAGAAATGATGGCGCCGGGGGCCGCCACGGCATAAGGCCCGCATGTTCTTTCAGATCACGGCCCGTGATCCGCACGGCCGGGCCCGGGCCGGCAAGGTGGACACCCGGCACGGCGCGTTCGCCACGCCGGCTTTCATGCCCGTGGGCACCGCCGGCGCCGTCAAGGCGCTGACGCCGCAACAGCTGGAGGAAGCCGGGGCCGAGATCATCCTGGCCAACACCTACCACCTGTTCCTGCGCCCCGGCACCGACCTCATGGGGCGCTTCGGCTCCCTGCACCGCTTCATGGGCTGGAATAGGCCCATCCTGACCGACAGCGGCGGCTTCCAGATCTATTCCCTGCAAGGCAACTCCCGGGTGGGCGAGGAGGGAGTGCGCTTCAAGTCGCACCTGGACGGCTCTTTGTTTGCCCTGACTCCCGAGGACGCGGTCGAAATCCAGAATGTGCTGGACTCCGACATCCAGATGGTCCTGGACCACTTCGCCCCCCATCCGGCCAGCCGCCTCCAGGATGAGAGGGCCATGGGCCTGACCGGCCGCTGGGCGGCCCGGGCCCGGGAGCGCTTCCTGGCCACGGGCCGCGCCGGCGCCCAGTTCGCCATCGTGCAGGGCGGGCTCCACGAGGACCTGCGCCAGCGATCGCTGCGGCAGCTGGAGGCCATGGATTTCGAGGGCTACGCCGTCGGCGGCCTGAGCGTAGGCGAGAGTCCGGCCGATTTCCGGCGGGTCCTGACGGCTCTGGCCCCCGATCTCCCCGACGCTAAGCCGCGCTACCTGATGGGCTCCGGCACGCCCGAGGACATCCTCTTCGCCGTCGGGAGCGGCATGGACATGTTCGACTGCGTCCTGCCTTCGCGCAACGCCCGTAACGGCACGCTGTTCACGTCGCGGGGCAAGGTGAGGATCAAGAACGAGAAATACAAGGGGGACGAGCTGCCCCTCGACGCCCATTGCCGCTGCTACACCTGCCGCCACTTTTCCCGGGCCTACCTGCGTCACCTGTTCGTTTCCCGGGAGATCCTGGCCTCCGTCTTGAACACCATTCACAATATCCATTTCTACCTTGATTTCATGGCAAAAATAAGGTATGCTATCCACTCGCACAAATTCATCGAATGGAAAGAGGATTTCCTCTCTCTTTACAAAGGAGATTAGCATGAACGGAGCACAGAGCAGCATGCTGGTGCAACTCATCCCCTTCGTCGTCATCTTCGCCATCTTCTACCTGCTGATCATCATGCCGGCGCGCAAGAAGCAGAAGCAGCACCAGAGCATGATCCAATCCCTCAAGGGCGGCGAGCGCGTCATCACCGCCGGCGGCATCTACGGCACCGTCAGCCGCGTCATGGACGACCGCTTCGTAATCCAGGTGGACGGCAACACCCGCATCGAGATCACTAAGAATTCGATCTCCACCGTCCTGGAAGCGGGCGTCGAGAAGGCCCGCTAGGGTCCGCCGCCCGGCCGCCGGACGGCCGCTGGACCATGAAACACCCCGCAAGACGCGTCGACTAGGCTACTTAGGAGGAGGACAATGGACAAGTCTCTGACCTGGAAAGTGGGGCTGATCATCGCCGTGATCGCCCTGTCGATATTTCTTCTCTATCCGCCCAAGGACAAGATCAACCTCGGGCTCGACCTGAAGGGCGGCATGCACTTGGTCATGGAGGTCGTCACCGACGAGGCCCTGGCCATCCAGACCGACATGAGCGCCACCCAGCTGAAAGGGCTGTTCAAGGACGGCAGCATCCCCCACGAGAAGATCGTACGCAAGGGCTTCAGCAAGATCGAGATCACGGGCACCAAGCTGGACGACGAGCGCAGGATCAAGGACATCCTCGACGACGACTTCCGCGACTGGACCTATACGATGGGCGGAAGCCTGATCGCCCTCACGCTGCGACCCAACATCGAGCAGCAGCTGCGCGACCAGTCGGTCGACCAGGCCCTGGAGACCATCCGCAACCGCGTCGACGAGTTTGGGGTCGCCGAGCCCACCATCCAGAAGGAGGGGCTGGCCGGCGACAAGATCCTCATCGAGCTTCCCGGCATCGACAACCCGGAGCGGGTCAAGGGGCTGATCAAGAGCACGGCCATGCTGGAGTTCCGCCTGGTCGTCTCCGGTCCCTTCCTGACCGAGGAGGCGGCGCTCCAGGAGTACAACGGCCAACTGCCCGAGGACCTGGAGATCGTCAAGACCAATCCGCGCCGGCTGGACAAGGGCTTTTACGTGCTGAAGGCCGCCACCGTCGTCCCCGGCAAGGACCTCAAGGGCGCGCGCCGGGCGCAGGACGAGTACGGCGCTCCGGCCGTCGGCTTCTCCTTCAATTCGCAGGGAGCCGGGCAGTTCGAGAAGTTCACGGCGGCCAACATCGGCAAGTCGCTGTCCATCGTCCTCGACGACCGCATCGAGAGCGTGGCCACCATCCAGGACGTGATCTCCTCCGACGGCATCATCAAGGGGCGCTTCAGCGTCGACGAGGTGGACGATATCGTGCTGGTGCTGCGCTCCGGCGCCCTGCCGGCGCCGCTGAGGTACATCGAGGAGCGGACCATCGGGCCCTCGCTGGGCGCCGACTCGGTCCGCAAGGGGCTGGCCGCCGCCCTCGGCGGCCTGCTGCTGGTCGTCCTGTTCATGCTGGTGGTCTACCGGGCCGCCGGAATCAACTCGGTGCTGGCCCTCCTGATGAACATGATCATCCTGATGGGCATCATGGCCTACTTCCGCGCCACGCTCTCCCTGCCCGGCATCGCCGGCATCATCCTCTCCATCGGCATGGCCGTGGACGCCAACGTGCTGATCTTCGAGCGCATCCGCGAGGAGATCGCCACCGGCAAGTCCCCCAAGTCGGCCATCGACGCCGGCTTCAAGAAGGCCTTCTGGACGATCTTCGACGCCAACCTGACCACGGTCATCTCGGCGGTCTTCCTCTTCCAGTTCGGAACCGGTCCCATCAAGGGCTTCGCCGTCACCCTGATCATCGGCATCGCCGCCAGCATGTTCACCGCCATCTTCGTCTCGCGCGTGATCTTCGAGATCACCTACGGCCGGCGCCGCAAGCTGGCCAGGATCAGCATCTAGGAGGTCGACGATGCACCTATTCAAGCAAGAACCCAAGTTCAAGTTCATCAGCAAGCGCTGGTACGCCTTCGCCCTTTCCGGGCTGATCGTCCTGGGCGGCCTGTACGTGTTCGTGAGTCGCGGTTTCAACTGGGGCATCGACTTCTCCGGGGGGACGCTGATCGAGGTGGCCTTCCAGCAGCCGACCTCGATCAACCATTTGCGGAGCTCCCTGGCCGCCATCAACCTGGGCGACGCGCAGATTACCCGCATCGGCAATGAGAACAAGTTCTTCATCAAGACCATGTCCTCGCTTAAGAAGCTGAACATCCGCGTCGAAGAGAAACTGCAGGACATCGAGGAGTACGAGGTCGTGGCCCGCGAGATCCGCAACGGCATCATGGACGAGGCCTCCCGTGCCCAGGCGGCCGCGGGAAAAATCGACCTGAACAACTCCGCCGAGGGGGAGATCGCCCGCTTCCTGCGCGACAAGGGGATCGGCGACGACGACGCCCAGGAGACCGCCCGCCTGGCCATCGCCCTGCGCAAGTCCGGAAGCGGCATCATCGGCGATTTCGCCGAGCTGGAGAAAGCGGGGGCCAAGCACCGCGTGGTCTCCCTGCTGCGGGCGGAAACGTTCCTGGGAAAGTTCACCTTCCTGAGCGTGGAGTTCGTCGGGCCGCAGGTGGGCAAGGATCTCCGACGCAAGGCCGCCCTGGCCTGCATCTGGGCCCTGATCGGCATGCTCATCTACATCGCCTTCCGCTTCAAGTTCCTCTTCGGGCTCTCGGGCATCCTGACGCTGGCCCACGACGTCCTGATCGCCCTCTCCTTCATCCTGTTCTTCCGCATTGAAATGTCGCTGCAGGTCATCGCCGCCCTGCTGACCATCACCGGCTACTCGATCAACGACACGATCGTGGTCTTCGACCGCCTGCGCGACAACCTCAAGTTCATGAAAAAGGACAACCTGGAGGCCATCCTGGACAAGAGCCTGAACCAGACCCTCAGCCGTTCCATCTTCACATCCGTGACGGTCCTGCTGACCGTGCTCTCCCTCTACCTCTTCGGCGGCGAGGTGATCCGGCCCTTCGCCTTCACCATGCTGGTGGGGGTCATCGCCGGCACCTACTCGACCATCTACCAGTCCTGCGCCTGGCTGAAAGTGTGGGAGAATTCGGTGCTAAAAAGAAAAAAAAGTGGGGGCAGGGCTTGAATTTTTGCGGAATCTGTTATATAAGATGTTTTGGAAATATTAGACAATCCCTTTATGGAGGCCTAGCATGTTTGGCGAATCGTTGATCATATCGGGAGAAAAGCGCAAGCCCACCAAGAGATACCTGACCCTGCCGATTTCCCTTTTGATCCATGCCCTGGTGCTTGCATCCGTCGTTGTGGTCCCCTTGATGATGGCCGATTCCAACCTTCCGGAGGTCAAGGTGACCAACGTCTTCGTCATGGCCCCCCCGCCCCCGCCCCCGCCTCCGCCGCCTGCGGCCAAGAAGAAGCAGAGCAGCGCCGAGCAGCAGGCCGCCGAGACGAAGAAAGTCGAGACCCGGCCGATCATCGCCGGCCGCCTGGTAGCCCCCATCGAAGTGCCCACCATCATCCAGGAAGAGGACGTGGGCAGCTTCGGCATCGAGGGCGGCATCGAGGGCGGCGTTGAGGGCGGCGTCGAGGGCGGCGTCATTGGCGGCGTCCTGGGCGGCGTCGAGGGCGGTCAGCTGATCGATGGCGCCGACCAGGCCATCCGCATCGCCAGTGTGCAGCGTCCGCGCAAGGTCAAGGACGTCAAGCCGGTGTACCCGCAGATCGCGCTGACGGCGCGCATCCAGGGCGTGGTCATCATCGAGGCCATGACCGACATCTACGGCCGCGTCCGCCAGACCCGGGTCGTCTCCGGGCATCCCCTGCTCAATGAAGCGGCGCTCAGCGCCATCAAGCAGTGGGTGTACGAACCCTATATCCTGAACGGTATCCCCAAGCCGGTCATCTTCACGGCCACGGTTACCTTCTCCCTGCAGAACCAGTAATTCGTTCGTGGGCGCATCCACACCGAATTCATAAAACAAACCAACTTAGGAGGTCCTACTATGACATGGGATTTGGTTGAAATGTGGCACAGCATGAGCTTCATCCCCAGGGCGGTCGTCTTCACCCTGGTCTTCATGTCGGTGTATTGCTTCGCCACCGGCATCGAGAGAGTCATTGTCTTTTCCAAGGCCAAGAAGCAGTCGCGCGAGCTGCTGAAGCTGATCTCGGCCCTCTGGCGCGAAGGAAAGATCGAGGAATCGGTCAAGTTATCCTCAGATAAGAGGTTCAAGAACAGCCACCTGGCCAAGGTCCTGGTCGCCGGCCTGAATGAGCTGCAGTTCCAGCAGGACAGCCGCTCCGGGCACGCCGAAGTGGTCGAATCGGCCAAGAGGGCCATTGAACGGGCGACCATCAAGGGAGTCCAGGAATTCAAGAGGGGCCTGAACGGTCTGGCCACCATCGGCACCACGGGCCCGTTCGTCGGCCTTTTCGGCACCGTGTTCGGCATCATCACCGCGTTCCAGGGCATGAAGGTTTCCGGCTCGGGCGGCATCGGCGCCGTGGCCGGCGGCATCGCCGAGGCCTTGATCACGACCGGCTTCGGGATCATCGTCGCCGTCATCGCCGTGTGGTTCTTCAACATGCTGCTCAACCGGGTGGACGTTTTTACCGGTGAAATGGCCAACGCCTCGTCCGAACTGATCGATCATTTCATCAAGCTGAAAACCAAGTAAAAGGAGGCGAGCATGAGTGTCGATGTCAGCGGCTCCAGTAAAGCGAAATCCGAGCCGAACGTTGTCCCTCTCTGCGACATCCTGCTGGTGTTGCTGATCATCTTCATGATCGTGACGCCGATGATCCAGAAGGGCGCCAACGTCACTCTGCCCGAAGCCAAGTACGTTGCCAGCCAGCCCGACCCCAGCCAGATGCTCACCGTCTACGTCAAGAAAAACGGCGAGGTGTTCTTGGACGACAGGAAGGTGGATGACCTGGGCAAGCTGGGCCAGATGATCCTCGATACGATGGAAGAAATGCAGAGGGTCGAGAAGAAGGTCCTGATGAAAGCCGATCTGGACGCCTCGTACGGCGGGGTGGTGGACGTGATGAACGCCATCAAGAACGCCCAGATCGAGATCATCGGCTTGGTGACGGAACAGAAGACGTCCACGCTGGAATAAGCCGAGCGCAAAATAAAAAAGGGAAGAAGCGATTCTTCCCTTTTTTTTTACATCGAGGAACGCGGGAAAGCGTTTCCGGTCAGGTTATTTTCTGCCCGCACTCGGGGCAGAACTTGGCCCCCTTTTTCAAGGCGGCCCCGCAATGGCTGCAGAACGATTTCCTGGGGAATTCACCGCCGCACTCGGGGCAGAACTTGGCTTTTACCGGGGCCTTATGGCCGCAGGCCGGGCATTTCTTGGTCTTTTCGTTTTCGCCCTCCGCCGGCGCCGTTGCCGCCCCTTTTTCCCCTTCCTGCATGGCTTCCTTGATCATCCCCGGCATCATCATGCCCATGCCGGCGCCCAGTCCCATGCCCATTCCCGACGAGGCATCCCCTCCCTTTTCTGCCGCTTTTTCCATGGCTTTGGCCGCCTTGAACTGAACGAACTTGCCCATGTCGCCCACGGCGCCCATGCCGGCCCGCTCGTCGATCATCTTCTGCACCTCTTCGGGAGGGGTGATGGAATTGATGACGAAGTCGACGATCTCCAGCCCGTATTTGGCGAAATCGTCGGCGATGCGCCCCTTCAG
>JAFGST010000022.1 GCA_016934475.1 Candidatus Aminicenantota bacterium
AACAGCTCGCTGATCTGGCGCGACGACGTGCGGCGGGAACTGTTGCAGGCCGACTGGGTCTCACTGAAAATGGACAGCGTCGCCGAATCGCTGTGGCGGAGGGTGAACCGGCCGCACGGTTCGCTGCGGCTGGATGCCATCCTGGAGGGGGCGCTGGCCTTCGCCGCCGATTTCCCGGGCACGCTGGTCACCGAGACCATGCTGCTGGATGAGGAACAAACGGCCGACGAGCCGCTGGCGCGCCTCGCCGAATTTCTCGGCCGCCTGAAGCCGGCCATCGCCTACCTGGCCGTGCCCACCCGGCCCACCGCCGAGCCGGGCGTCCACGGCGCGAGCATCGATCTCCTCAACCGCGCCTTCCACGTCATCGGCGCCAAGGTGAAAAAGGTGGAATTTTTGATCGGCTACGAGGGGGACGCCTTCGCCAGCACCGGCGACGTCAAGGAAGATTTGCTAGCCATCACCGCCGTCCATCCCATGCGCCGGGAGGCCGTGGAGAAGATGCTGGCCGCTGCCGGCGCCTCACGAACTCTCGTGGAAGCAATGCTGGAGCGCGGCGACCTGGTCCTTTCCGAATACCAAGGACACGAGTTCTTCCTGCGCCGCTTCAAGAAGCCCGCCAAGGAGAAGGAGGCGCCGGAAGCCTTTGGAGCCCCGCCCCAGGCAAGAGAGGAATGAAACATGGATGAAAAGTACACCGACAAGGTTTTAGAGGGGGAGATCGTACACGATGAAAGGGAGGATTCCACGCCGCTTCCCGCCCGCCGGAGCCCTTCGGCTGCGGCACCAACCAGAGAGCGGCCTGCCGCCCGCTGGATTGATGCGCTCGTGGCCATCGGCGGCGGCCTGTTCCGTTGGTTCATCTCCGCGTCCCGCGCCCAACCGCCCGGAGGTGGCAACGGGATTGGAAAACGGAGCGGCGGCCGCATGAGGCGCCGCCGGGGAAAGCGCGGCTGAACCCGCTCAATTCGCATCCGGGCATCCGCTCATGCTCATACTGCAAGAACTGATCGCCGGCCTGGAGGGAAAAGACAGCCCGGTCCGCGCCGTATGCGCCGGCGCCTTCTGGACGGCGGTGACCACCCGCCACACGGGATTGGCGACCACCTGTCGTCCCGACCATCCCTCCCAGGACCCGCATGCGTTCCCGGTCAAGGACTCCGGATCCCTTCTCGAGAAAAGCGCGGGGGAACTGGCGGAGTATGCGCTGTCTGCGGACACGCTGAACGCCTCGCTCGGCCTGGCGGCCATCAATTCCCTCATCGACCTCGACGATTCGGTCTGCATTGAGAAGGGGGCCTTCGAAGTCCTTGCCTCGCGGGGCCGGGGCCGCGACGTGGCCGTGGTGGGCCACTTCCCCTTCGTGGACAAGCTCCGCCCGCTTGTCCGCAACCTCTACGTCATCGAGAAACGCCTGCGCCCCGGCGACCTGCCGGAGAGCGAGGCGGCCCGCGTGCTGCCCCGCTGCCAGGTCGTGTGCATCAGCGGCACCACCCTCATCAACCATACGCTGGAGGGATTGCTTTCTTTCTGCCGCGGGAGTTACGTCGTCCTGACCGGGCCGTCCTCACCGCTCACGCCGCTCCTGTTCGACCACGGCATCGACGTCGTCTGCGGCACGCGCGTCGTCGACCCGGCCGAAGTGTTCCGCTACGTGAGCCAGGCGGCCAGCTTCCGCCAGATCCACGGCCACGGCGTTCGCCTTCTGGCCATGGCCCGTGAACCCAGGGACCTGGCATGAAGATCACCATCCTGGCCGACGACCGGGCGGGCGAGTTTCGCCAGGATCAGCGGGGATGTCGTTCCGGTTCTGAAGCCGAGCCCCGGGCCGGAGATGGGCCACTTGACAGGCGGCCGCCCTTGTGTTACGTTTTTTAATTCCGTAACACGATTCGGGAGGTCGCATGAAGAATCGCCTCGCACCGCCTGTCCGACTTTTTCTCGCCCTCGTGCTGCTGTTTGCTGCCGGCGTCCTGCTTGGGCAGGAGCCGGGCATAGGCGCCTCCGCCGCGAAAACCTCTGAGAAAGAGGAAAACGAAAAGAGCCTGTTCCACGAGCACGTGGTGGTGACGGCCGTCATGTCGCCCAAGGAGTTGAAGAACTGCAGCGACTCCCTGCTGCTCGTCGACCGCCCCGCACTGGAATTCCTGTCGGCCAGCAACGCCCTGGCCGCGCTGGGCGGCTTTCCCGGGCTCTTCGTCCAGCGCAGCGGCGACTTCGGCCGCTCCGACATCGACATCCGCGGCCTGGGGCAGAATGGACGGCGCATCGCCGTGCTGGTCAACGGCCGGCCGGAGAAGATGGGCCTGTACGGCTGCGCCGTGACCCATGCCTTCCCTTTGGACAACGTCGAGCGCATCGAGGTGATTAAGGGGCCGGCGTCGGTCCTCTATGGCGGCGAGGCCATGGGCGGGGCGGTAAACATCCTCACCCGCCGGCCCGAGAGGAAATCCGAGAGCCAGTTCCAGTTTTCCTACGGCAGCTTCCGCACCAGCCAGCTCAACCTGCAGCAGGGGGGCAAGAACGGCCGCTTGGGCTATCTCGTCACCTACGACCGGCGGCAAAGCGACGGCCATGTGGAGAACGCCGACTACAGGGGCGATGCCCTGACCGCCCGCCTTGACTGGGCGCTGGCGCCGGCCCTGGAGCTCACCCTGCAGGGAAAGTACTTCAGCGGCGACAAGCACGAGCCGGGCACGGTGGAGCAGCCTCTGGCCGACTCCTGGAACGACTACCGCCGCGGCGCCGTCGACCTTTCCCTTTTTCGGAATGGGGAGGGGGACGAATGGTCGCTGCGCCTGTACCGCAATTTCGGCCGGCACCTGTTCTCCGACGGCTGGGACTCGACCGATTTCACCAACGGCGCCCTGGCCCGCTGGACCACGCGGCGCCTGAAGAACAACGTTCTCCTGGCCGGCGGCGACTATCGTGACTTCGGCGGCCGCAGCAACAATTTTCCCAAGGGCGAATGGCGCAAAAGCGAGGGCTCTCTCTTCCTTCACGACGACTGGTTCCCCTCGTCGCGCTTCGTCGTCAGCGCCGGCCTGCGCCTGCAGCTCGACTCGCTGTACGGCAGCGAGCTCTGCCCCCAGGCCGGCCTGGTCTGGCACGCGACGCCGTCGCTCTCCGCGCGCCTGCAGGCCAGCAAGGGTTTTCGCTCGCCGCAGCTCAACGAGCTTTACATGTTCCCGCCGGCCAATCCCGACCTGGAACCCGAGCGCACGTGGAACTACGAGGCCGGGATCGATTGGCAGGCCACCTCCCGCTGGTCGTTCCAGGCCGTCGCCTTCCGCATGCGAGGCAGCAACCTGATCGAGACTCGGCCCAATCCGGATCCAGGCAACAAGTACATTTTCCTCAACACCGGCCGCTTCGACTTCAGCGGCATCGAGATCGGATTGCGTGCCCGGCCCTTGGACTGGCTGGAGGCCGAGCTCAGCCACGCCTACCTCGACCCCGGCACCCAGACCGCAGGGCGGCCCGGGCACAAGTGGGATGGAACGCTTCGCTTTCGTTCGCGGCGCTTCGACGCCCAGCTGCAGGGACAGCAGGTGAACACCTATTTCGCCGCGGCGAACTCCCAGAGGCCCATCCCCTCCTATTTCGTCCTGAACTCCCGGTTGGTCGGCAGGTTCATGCGCAACGTCGACGTGATCGTCGACCTCAACAACGTCCTGGACGAGGAGTACGTCATCTACGGCGAGTTTCCCGGAATCTCCGCCGGCACTTTCGTTATGCCCGGCCGCAACGCCTCGCTGGGGCTGCGCTGGCGGAGATGAAGCATCCCAGCTTCGATTACGTCCTCGCCGGGCTGCTCCTGGCCGCGGCCCTGGCCTTGCCGATCTTTTTCCACGCCCTGGGACTGGGCGGCGCTTTCATGCCCATGTTCTTTCCCCTGGCCCTGGCGGGATTCCTGGTCTCCCCGCCGCTGGCCATGATCACCGGGGCGGCGGCTCCGCTGCTCTCGGCGCTGCTCACCGGCATGCCCCCCTTGTACCCGCCCGTCGCCTTCATCATGACGGCCGAGGGACTGTTGTTCACCGGCCTGCCGCAGCCGCTGCGCAGACGTTTCCACTTTCCGGTATGGATGGCGCTGCTGGTCATCCTCCTGCTCGACCGTTTCCTGCTCTTCGTGATGGTCCGGGGCCTGGCCGGGCTCATGGAGCTTCCCCCGAGCCTGCTGGGCTGGGCGGCGGTCGTGCATGGGCTGCCCGGGCTGGCCTTGATGCTGGCGGTCCTGCCTCCCTTTATTCCGGTGCTGCAGCAGAGGCGCGAACGCATCGTGGGCCGTCACCCATGACCAAGCAGGATTTTTTCTCCCGCCTGTCCAGCCCCTGGGACGAGCGCCACGGCGAGCCGGAGGAACTCGAACGCCTAAGGCTTTTTGCCGCCCATTTCCAGCTCCAGCGGGGCGATCGCATTCTGGACGTCGGCTGCGGCAGCGGCCGCCTGGCCGGCGTGGCCTGCGAGCGGATCGGACCTAGCGGGAGCCTGGTGGAACTGGATTTCGCCCCCGGCATGATCGAGATCTGCCGCAAGAAGTGCTTTCCCGGCAACGTGACCTGCCTGCTGGGAGACGCCCACGCCCTGCCCCTCGACGACCATGACTTCGACAAGGTCATCGCCCTGGCCCTCCTCCCGCACCTGGACGATAAGGCCGGCGCCCTGAGAGAGTTCCGCCGCGTCCTGAAGCCGGGAGGGCTGCTCGTCGTCGCCCACCAGATGGGACGCGAAGAGCTCGACCGCTTGCACGACCGGCAGGGCGGGCCCGTACGCCGAGACCGGCTGCCCGCGAAGCCGGAGCTGGCCCTCTTGCTGCATGACGCCGGCTTCTCCGCCGTAGAGATCCAGGACGAGCCCGACCGTTACATCGCCTGGGGACGGGCCTGAGCCGTGCGCCTTAAGCCGCTGGCCCGCCTCGATCCGCGCGCCAAGCTGGTCGCCTTCCTGGCGGTGCAGGCCCTGCTGTTCCTCCCTCCCGCCTCTTCGCCGCACCTGCGCCTGCCGGCGGTCGCCCTGGTGCTCCTGCCCCTGCTTCCCTTCGCCGGCAGGTCATGGCGCCTCTGGCTGCGGCTGCTGGCATTGGCCGCCCCCCTCTTGGCCTTCCTCTCCATCGGCGTGATCCTTCGCCCATCCATCGGCGCGGGCGGGCCGGCGCGCATTGTCCTGCCCCTGCTGGGCAAATTCTTGCTGGTCTTCCTGGCCCTGGCCCTCTTCGTCCTGAACGAGGAGCCATGGCGGATTCTGCAGGCTCTACGCCAGGCCGGGCTGCCGCCTTCGGTCAGCGTCATCCTGGCGCTCGGCCATCGCTTCTCCGGCCAGATGCGGCTCGACCTGGAAGAGGTGCGGCGCGCCTGGACGGCGCGCAACTTCTCCGTCCTGCCGCTGCGGAGGCGGATCGGGACCGTGGGACGCACGCTGCCGGCCTTCTTCGAGCGCCTGCTGGAGAACGGCGTCCACATCCACGATGCCATGGCCGGCCGCGGTTTCGGCGGGACGCTGCCCGAGTGGCAGATCCTGCGTTTTGCCCCTCGCGACGCGGTGTTCCTGCTGCTCACGGCGATCGCCGTCGGCGGCATCGCGGGGCTGGCATGACTTCCAACGATCCCGTCATCCAGATCCGCGGGCTGGACTTCGCCTACGAGAAAGGCTGGCCGGCACTGGAAAGGATCGACCTCACCGTCGATCGCGGCGAACGCGTTGCCCTGCTCGGTCCCAACGGCGCCGGCAAATCGACGCTGCTGCTGCACCTGAACGGCATCCTGCGCGGCCAAGGCGAGATCCGCGTTCTCGGACTGCCGCCGGAGCGCGGCCACCTGAAGGAAATCCGCGCCCGTGTCGGCCTGGTTTTCCAGGATCCCCGCCAGCAGCTTTTCCTCCCGCGCCTGGTCGAGGACATTGCCTTCGGCCCGCTCAACGCCGGCTGGCCTCCCGAGGAGGCGCACAGGCGGGTGGAGCGCATCATGGAGCGCTTCGGCCTGCAGGCACTCGCCGACCGTTCCCCCCTGCGCCTGAGCCCGGGAGAGCAGAAGAGGGCGGCGCTGGCCGCGGTACTGGTGCTGAATCCCGAAGTGCTGGCCTTCGACGAGCCCTCCTCGGGACTCGATCCCGCCGGCCGCCGCGACTTCATCGCGCTGGTCAAGCCCCTGCCGCAAACCCAGGTTATCGCCACCCATGACGTGGACCTGGCCTGGGAGCTCTGCCGCCGCATCGTCATCATGGACAGGGGGCGCGTCTGCGCCGACGGGCCGCGCGACGTGATCCTGGGCGACGGGGAACTGCTGAGAGCGCACCGGCTGGAAATGCCGCTCAGCATGACCCAAACGAAGAAAAGACGCTGAAAGGGCTTTCGTTTGGGAAATTGGAATTTGGAGTTTGGGATTTGATTGGGATTTGGTGCTTGTGATTTGGAATTTCAGTCTTCCGATTGCATCTTCTCTTTCCTTCAACCGTAAACCGATTTCTTCCCTGACTTGCATTTTCGGGCCGAATCCGGTATCCTTGCCCCTTGATTCCCACGACGGGTTGGAAGGACTTCGTTCCCCCGCTCGCAGAATCCAAAACAGGAGGATCAGATCATAATGAAGACCATTGCATGGATAGCGACGATCGCACTGCTGCTGGCCCTGGCGCCGGTCGCGCCGGCCTGCACCAACTACCTGATCAGCAAGGGCGCCTCGGCCGACGGGGCAACCATGATCACCTACTCGGCCGACTCGCACTCGCTCTACGGCGACCTGAACTTCATTCCGGCCGGCGAGCACATCGAGGGCAGCTGGATCGACGTTTACGACGGCGACACGGGCAAGTACCTGGGAAAGATCCGCCAGGTGCGCCGCACCTACCAGGTCGTCGGCCTGATCAACGAGCACCAGGTGGCCCTCGGCGAGACCACTTTCGGCGGCCGCGAGGAGCTGCGGGATCCCAAGGCGGTGCTGGACTACAACACCCTGATGAACCTGGCCCTGCAGCGCGGTCGCAGCGCCCGCGAGGCGATCCAGGTGATGACCTCGCTGGTGGAGGAGTACGGATACGCCTCGGTTGGCGAGTCGTTTTCCATTGCCGACCCCAACGAGGTATGGATCCTGGAGATGATCTCCAAGGGTCCGGAGAACAAGGGCGCCGTCTGGGTGGCGCGCCGAGTCCCCGACGGCTACGTGTGCGGACACGCCAACCAGGCGCGCATCCGCGAGTTTCCCCTGCAGAAGGCCAACCGCTTCCTCGACAAGAAGCAAACGGTCTTCCACTCCCCCGACGTCGTCCAGTTCGCCCGCGAGAAGGGCTACTTCAAGGGCAGCGACGGCGAGTTCAGCTTCGCCGACGCCTACTGCCCCGCCGACTTCGGCGGGCGGCGCTTCTGCGACAGCCGCGTCTGGCAGTTCTTCCGCCGCGTCACTCCCGACTCCAAGCAGATGGACGCCTACCTGGAATGGGTTTTGGGCATGAAGCCGGCCCGGCCCATGCCGCTGTTCGTCAAGCCCGATAAAAAGCTGTCCCTGCGGGACGTCATGGAGCTGATGCGCGACCATTTCGAGGGCAGCGAGATGGACATGACCAAGGACATCGGCGCCGGCCCCTTCGTCCTGCCCTACCGCTGGCGGCCGATGACCTGGAAGGTCGAGAAGGATGCCAAGGAAAGCTACTTCTTCGAGCGCGCCACCTCGACCCAGCAGACCGCGTTCTCCTTCGTCACCCAGTCGCGCTCCTGGCTCCCCGCCCCTATCGGCGGAATTTTCTGGATCGGCATGGACGATACCAACAGCACGGTCTACGCCCCCATGTACTGCGGCATCCGCCAGGTTCCCCCCAGCTACGCCAAGAAGGCCGGGGCCTTCAACCAGTTCAGCTGGGACTCGGCCTTCTGGGTGTTCAACTTCGTGGCCAACTACGCCTATTCCCGCTACGTCGACATGATCCACGACATCCAGGCGGTGCAGCGCGAGATCGAGGGAAAATATCTCGCCGTGCAGCCCGAGCTCGAGGCCGCCGCGCTCGAACTGCTCAAGCGCTCGCCCGAGCTGGCGCGCGACCGGCTGACCGCCTACAGCGTGGAAGAAGGCGAGGCGCTGGTGCGGCGCTGGAGGAAGCTGGGCGAGTTCCTCATCTGGAAATACCTCGACGGCAACGTGCGCGACAGCCAGGGCAACGTGACCCACCCGCCCTACCCCAAGGAGTGGTACCAGCGCATCATCAAGGAGACCGGGGACAGGTTCCGCGTGCCCGACGAGGAAAAAGAATAGAGAATAGTAGACGGGTTGAAGGGTTGAAGAGTCAACGGGTCAAGAAAAAACCTTCGGGCAGTTTCAGGGGTCTTGCCCCTTCTACCCTTCTACGAGTCGTTACTGAAACTTTTAAAAAAGCCCAGTCCGAATAAGAACTTTCCAGGTATCTCCTGCTCCGGTTTCAGGGCGATCTCCTTTTTCCAGCCCAGGTAGGGGCGGATCTGGACTGCGCCACCGAGGCTGCCCAGAAGGCGCAGGTCGAGGCGGATGCGTCCGCCGCCGACGCGGGTACGCAGCTCGCTGAACGCCTTCACGGATCCGCTCTGCCAGATCCCCAGGCCCAGCTTGCACCCGATCTCCAGGCCATGCTTGAAATCGTACCCAGCCGCGATATCGAAGCGGACGTCCCGCTCCGGCACGTCGAAGTCGGGCTGGTTGCGCAGGGCCAGGCCGGTAAAGAGGCTGGAGGCGAAGGGGACGCCCATGTCTACCGGCATGTCCAGCCGATAGCGGGCGATCCAGGCGGAGAAAAGCCCCGGGGCGACCGCCTTCTCGTAGTTGATGCCGATGTCGTAGATCATTTTCCCCGGCCAGAACTGGGCGAAGAAGCCGTCGCCGTTGAGGATGGGGCTCTCGAATTCGACTCCGACCACGACGCGCCGGGAGTCGCTGGGGAAAAACTCCAGGCGGAAGTCGCCCTCGATCTCCAGTTTGAACTCTTTATCGAACGGAGAAGCCCCGATCAGGACCTTCACGGCGTCCAGAAAGCCGGCCGTCTCCTCTGCGGAGCGGAAGCGCAGTCCCAGATAGGAGGTGCTCGGGAACTCGTAGTGGCGGGCATTGCGGAAGAAAATGTCGACCGCCCGGTTCAGGGCCAGGAAGAAGCCGCACTCGTGGTTGAGGCGCGCGAAGTTCACCAGCTTCAGCTCGGCGGCGATGGATAGCTCGGGGACGATGAAGCCGCGGCATTCCGCGGCCATCGTCACCAGCCGGCGGTAGCCGTCGCTGCCGCCGATGAAGCCGCCGGCCCCCAGCGCCAAGGTGAAGCGTCCCCTCTCCACGATGGCCCGGCCCAGGACCTCGTTCAGGTTCCAGACGTAGGCCGTGTCGCGCACGGTCTGGTGGCGGCAGAAATGGTTCAGGCGCAGCTCGAGGCGGAGTCGGTCGTTGAGCTCCTTCTGCAGGCCGGCGTCGACCCAGTAGTCGATGGCCCCCTGCAGGCGTCCGTTCATGCGCGAGTGATACTCCACCTGGCTGAAGAACGTGCCGCCGCGGAAGGAGAAATCGAAGCGGAAGACGGGGTGGTAGTATCTCCGCTCCAGGGAGTCCAGTCCGTATTCCACCACCAGGGTGGCCTTGTTTTTCGTTCCGCCCACCTCCGCGGCCCGCAGCGGAAGCATCGTAAGGCAAAGGCTGGCGAGGAACACACAAGTAGGGGCACGGCGCGCCGTGCCCCTACCCATGCAAGGCATGCGAATGCGGGCTACAGTAGGCCGCGCTTTTTGAGCAGCGGCTCGAGCTTGGGCTCGCGGCCGCGGAAGCGCTTGTAGAGGGTCATGGAGTCCTCGGTGCCCAGCTTCTCCAGCACGTGGGTGCGGAAGGCGGCGGCCGTCTTCCTGTCGAACAGCGAGGTCTCCTTGAAGGCCTCGAAGGCGTCGCAATCCAGGACCTCGGACCACATGTAGCTGTAGTATCCCGCGGCGTAGCCGCCGACAATGTGGGCGAAATAGGTGGAGCGGTAGCGGGGGAGGATCTCGGGGATCAGGCCGATGGCGGCCATGGTCTTCTCCTCGAAGCGGGTGACGTTGAGGTTGGCGGCGCTGTCCAGCTGGTGCCAGGCCATGTCCAGGATGCAGGCGGCCAGGTACTCGACCGTCTCGAATCCCTGGTTGAAGAGGCTGCTGTTCTTGAGCTTTTCGACCAACTCGGCCGGGATGACCTCGCCGGTCTCGTAGTGCTTGGCATAGAGCTTCAGCATCTCGGGCTCCAGCACCCAGTGCTCCATGATCTGCGAGGGCAGTTCCACGGCATCCCAGGGGATGTAGGTCGTGCGGTAGCGGTTGTCGGCCAGCAGGGCGTTCAGGGCGTGGCCGAACTCATGAAAGAGCGTAAGCACCTCGTCGATGCTGAGCAGGGAGGGGGAATTGCCCGTAGGCTTGGTGAAGTTGCACACGACGGTGACCAGCGGCAGGACGCGCTTGCCGTCCTGGTACCAGGTGCCGCGGAAGCCTCCGGTCCAGGCGCCTCCGCGCTTGGAGTCGCGCGGGAAAAAGTCGGTGTAGAGCACGCCCATCATGCGGCCGTCGCTCTCGTGGACCTCGTAGACCGTCACCTCGGGATGATAGACCGGTACGTCCTTGTTGACGACGAACTTCAGGCCATAGAGCCTCTCGCTGAGCTCGAAGACGCCCTTCTTGACGTTCTCCAGCTCGAAATAGGGGCGCAGGGCCGAGTCATTGAGGTCGTACTTGGCCTTGCGCAGCTTCTCGGCGTAGTGCCACCAGTCCCATGAGGCGAGGGCGAATCCTCCTTTCTCCTCGTCGATCAAGTTCTGCATCTCGGCCGCCTCGCCCTTGGCCCTTTCCAGGGCGGGCTGCCACAGGCGGGCCAGGAAGGAGTTCACGGCCTCGGGGGTCTTGGCCATGCGCTCCTCGAGGGTGAACTCGGCGAAGTTCTGGTAGCCGAGCAGGCGGCTGCGCTCGGCGCGCAGGTCGACGATCTTCTGCAGCACGGCCTTGTTGTCGTGCTCGTTGTCGCGGTCGCCGCGCATGAACCAGCA
>JAFGST010000187.1 GCA_016934475.1 Candidatus Aminicenantota bacterium
ATCACCGATCCGCTGACCGGCCTGAGAAACCGCCGCTTTCTGGAGGAGACGATCCGGGAAGACACCAGCGCCATCCAGCGCGAGCTGCACGACATGCGCAGCGGCCGCCGGCCCCCCGGCGAGCACGCCGCCTCCATGGGCATCTTTATGCTCGACATCGACCGCTTCAAGAAGATCAACGACCTGTACGGCCACGAGGCCGGCGACGCAGTGCTGGCCGAGATCGCCGCCCGGCTGCAGGGCATGATGCGCCAATCGGACACCGTGGTGCGTTGGGGTGGCGAGGAGTTCCTGGTCCTCACCCGCCGCTCGGGCCCGGACGACGCCTTCGTTCTCGCCGAGCGCATCCGCCGCCACATCGAGGAGACCGCCTTCCCCGTCGGTCCCGGGGCCACGGTCAGGAAGACCCTGAGCGTCGGCTTCTGCCTCTACCCCTTCCTCAGCGGCGGGGAAGACAAGCTGAGCTGGGCGCAAGCGGTCGCCCTGGCCGACACCGCCCTCTACCTGGCCAAGCACAACGGCCGCAACCTGGCCGTGGGCCTGCAACCGGGAAAGCGCCCCTTCCAGGGCGACGGCCACGAATTGCTCGCCGATATACCGGCGGCGATCGCCGCCGGCTGCCTCGAGGTGGTCAGCCGGCGCGAAAACCTCAAGATCCCGTCCCAACCATGAAGGAGTGACTGCCATGTTCGGTTCGATCGGTTTTCCGGAGCTCGTCCTGGTCTTCGTCGTCGTGCTGCTGGTTTTCGGCCCCAAGAAGCTTCCCGAGTTCGCCAAGTTCCTGGGCAAGGCCGTGCGCCAGTTCCGCTCGACGGTCGACGAGGCCAAGGCCACGATCCAGGACGAGATCTACAAGGAGGGCATGTCCGAGCTGAAGGACGTCGGCCGCGACGTCAAGGAGGCCCTGAACATCGCCGACGACATCGGGCGCGATGTCCGGGACACCCTGGACGTCGGCCGGCACCTCAAGGAGACCATCGACGTCGGCGGCGCCGTCCGCCGCCGGGTCAAGGACACCCTCGACATCTACGGCGGCCTCGATGACCGGGGCGCCGCCGACAACGGGAAAAAGGATGAAGGAAAAAAAAGCTGACGAAATGTCGTTCTTCGAACACCTGGGCGAGCTGCGCAAGCGCATCGTCTATTCGCTGGCCTTCGTCCTCGTTTTCTTCATGGCCTCCTGGAGCATCGTCGGCAGGCTCTACCGCTGGCTGTCGCTGCCCGTGCTGAAGTTCCTTCCTCCGGGTCCCACCGGGGAGGCCAAGCTGGCCTTCACGGCGCTGGCCGAGCCCTTCATGATGTACATCAAGGTGGCCTTCATCTCCTCGCTGTTCGCCGCCTCGCCCTTCATCTTCCACCAGCTGTGGCTCTTCATCTCGCCGGCCCTGTTCCCCAAGGAGAGGCGCTGGGTCGTCCCCTTCGTCCTGGCCACCACATTTTTCTTCCTCCTCGGCGGCGCCTTCGGCTACTTCGTGGTCTTCCCCCTGGCCTGCCGGTTCTTCCTGGACATCGGCAAGGACTTCACCGCCATCATCACCATCAACGACTACTTCTCCCTGGCCTTCCGGGTGATCTTCGGCATCGCGGTCGTCTTCGAGCTGCCGGTGCTGGTCTTCCTTCTGGCCCGGCTGCGCGTGGTCAGCGCCCGCTTCCTGCTGAAGTATTTCAAGTACGCCATCGTGGCCATTTTCATACTGGCTGCCGTGATCACCCCCACGCCCGACATGATCACCCAGTCCCTCTTCGCCGGGCCCATGATCCTTCTCTACCTGCTGAGCATCGGCATCGCCAAGGTCGCCGCCCCGCGGCCGAGTGAAGAGCCGGAGGAGTGACCTGCCGCCTGCGGGGCACGGCTCTCCGGACTTGTTTTCTTCCGGGAAAGTGTCTACAATGCGACCAGGAGCGAGCAAGATGGCAAAGAACGAAGGCGGCTTTTTCTGGGGGGTGCTGGTGGGCGCCGCACTGGCGGCCGCAACCGGCTTCCTGCTCCTGTCGCGGTCCTTCCGGAGCATGCCCGCCGCCGGGGTCTCGGCCGTGGCCAGGACGCAGGCCAGGGGCAAGCCGCGAGCGACCGGCGCCCAGGCTGGAAAGAAGCCGGCGCCCCGACGAAGCGCCGGAAAAAAGTAGCGAATTCCCCGTCTCCCGTGCGGTGATGCATCAAGCACCGGACGTGCGCGCCGCGCGAAGGAAAAACTGAAACAATCGGAACTGCCTCCCGCGTTTCTCCGTTGATTCAGTGATGAAAACCATGCTGAAAATCGGGAGGATCATCCATGGATAAGTCCAATCCGTCCCCTCTTGCCCGGCACCGCGGCGACCTGCTGCTGCCGGCCGGCCTGGCCCTGTTCAAGCTTCTGCTGCACCTGCCGGTCCTGACCCGCTACGGCTACCACCACGACGAGCTCTACTTCATCGCCTGCGGCAGCCACCTCTCCTGGGGCTATGTCGACCACGCGCCCCTGGTGCCCTGGATCGCCCGGCTGATGACCTCGCTGTTCGGCGAGTCGCTGTTCGCCCTGCGCATCCTGGCCGCCGCCGGCAGCGCGCTCGCCGTGTTCCTGGCGGGCCTCCTGGTCAGGAATCTCGGCGGCGGGCGGTTCGCCCAAGCCCTGGCCTGCCTGGGCATGATCGTCGCCCCGGTCTTCCTGCGGACCGGCAACATGCTCTGCCTGCCGGCGTTCGAGCCCCTGTTCTGGCTCCTGGCCTCCATCCTGGTCGTGCGCGTCATCCAGGAGGAGAATCCCCGGCTCTGGCTCTGGGTCGGGCTGATCGTGGGCATCGGACTGCTGAACAAGCACTCCATGGCCTTCTTCGGCTTCGGGCTGGTGATCGGCCTGCTGCTGACACCGCTGCGGAGGCATTTCACGTCCCCCTGGCTCTACGCCGGCGGCGGCCTGGCCCTGCTGATCATCCTGCCCAACCTCGTCTGGCAGGCTCAGAACGGTTGGCCGACCGTGCACTTCATCCTCAACTTGAAGGAGGGAGTGATGAGCGGCATCTCGGCCCTGCAGTTCCTGGCCGGCCAGCTGCTCTACCTGCATCCCTTCAACGTCATCCTGTGGATCCCGGGTCTGGCCTTTTTCTTCCGTTCCGACGGCGGCAAGAAATTCAGGATCTTGGGCCTGATATGGATCTCGGTCTTCCTGCTTCTGCTCCTCAGCAAAAGCAAGATCTACTACCTGGCCCCCGCGTATGCCGCCCTTTTGGCCGGCGGCGGCGTGGCCATGGAAAACTGGGCCGGCAAAGGGGGCCGAAAGAGACGCAGGGCCTCCCTGCTCGCGCTCTTGATCATCGGCGGCGTCCTGCTCGGGCCACTGGCGCTGCCGGTCCTAGACTTCCCCGCCACCGAATCATACGCCCGTACGATCACGTTCGGGGCCTTCGGCAACATCAGCGAGATCACGACCGACATGAAGAGCATGTTCAGCTGGAAGAAGAAGCTCACGGCCGTGGCCTCGGCCTACCACTCCCTCACGCCCGCGGAAAAGGAGAAGGCGCTGATCTGGGCCTTCGGCTACGGCAATGCCGGCGCCGTGGACTACTTCGGCGGCAGGTATGGCCTGCCCAAGGCGGTTTCCCTCTCTTATTCCTACTGGCTGTGGGGCTTGCCCGAGGGAAAAGGCGATGTCATCGTCGCCATGGGAATCGAGAAGAAGCAGATCGAGCACGTTTTTGAAAAAGTTGAGGTTCATTCCAACGTGTCGCTCGATCCCGTGCTTCCCTGGGAAGACCCGTTCATGATCCTGATCTGCCGCCACCCCAAGAAGCCGCTGCAGGAAATCTGGCAAAAAAACCGTCCCTGGTAGCTTTTCCGGCCCGTTGACCGCCCGCCGCCGTGCGGGTCATCCCTGGAATCGGGAATTCTCCAGCCGGTGCTTTTCTCCCGATCTCCTCAGAAGGGGGCGACGGCCTGGATGAAGGGACCCAGGCGGGCGACCAGCTTCTCCAGCAGCTCGAGATCGGCCGGCGTGAAATCGGGCCCCGGCTCGCCGAAGGCGCTGCGCTTGCGCGAGACCTGCACCACGCCCCGCCGCTCGCCGTCGACCGTGACGGCGACGCCCATCATCTTCCAGATGCGGCGCGCCTCGCCGTCCGCCTCCTTGACGAACTCGTACTCGACCAGGTGCTCCCGCTCCATGAGCCGGTTGTCGAGGAACTGGCGGCCGCCGCGGAAGATGGTGGCGGCGACGGCCGACTTCGACCGTATCGCCACCTCCCTGGCCTCGGCCAGGTAATCGGGCCAGAGGAAGGCCAGGGATTTTCCCCGCTTCCACAGCACGGCCACTTCGGCCGTGTCGAGGCCGAAGGCGTCGGCCAGAAATCCGGCCATGCGGTTCATGGCCACCCGGAAGCGCTCCGCGGCGGAAAACTCCGACGTGGAGATGAGCGTGCGCAATTCCTCGACCAGGGCGTTGACGTCGTTCATGGTGTCGCTCCACCTCTCTTGCGAATCTTACCCCAGATGGCTCTGCGCTTCAACAACCGCTCCCCTAAGGCAAGGTTTTCGCCTCGGAGAATCAATCGGCGATAATCAACGTCGGGCGGCCTGCTCGTCGGAGAAAATCTCAGGAAAATTCGGATCGGATGATCGGCTTGTGCTACAATGCCTTTCATGAAAAAACCGCGAGGGCTCCGGCGCCTGGCCTGGACATGCATCGCCGTGGGGCTCATGTCCTCCCCGGCGCCGGCTACCGTCCCTGAGGTCCGGCCGCTGGCCGTCGACGAGGCCATCGCCATCGACGGCCGTCTCGACGAGCCCGCCTGGGGGCGGGCCGCCGCCATCAGCGACTTCGTCCAGTTCCGGCCCGAGCGCGGGCGCATCCCCGCCTTCGCCACCGAGGCGCGCGTGCTGCTCGCACCCAACCGGCTCATAGTCGGCTTCTTTTGCCGCGACGCGGAACCGGAACGGATCACGGCGCGCCTGACCCGCCGCGACAGCGACCTGACCGAGGACGACTGCGTCTGCGTCGCCCTGGACACCTTTTTCGACCGGCGCACGGCCTACTATTTCTTCACCAATCCCCTGGGCACGCAGCAGGACGGCCGCCTCTCGGAGAACGGACGCGTGGGCGACGACACCTGGGACGGCGAATGGCGCTCGGCGGCGGCGCGCTTCCCCGGGGGCTGGTCGGCGGAGATCGAGGTCCCCCTGGCCACACTGAAGTTCGATCCACGCCGGGGAGCGTCCTGGGGCCTCGGCCTGGGGCGCTCGATCCCGCGCACCATGGAGCTGGACACCTGGCCGGGGCCCGTCGACGGCTTCGGCATGGTGTCGCAGTTCGGCGTGCTCTCCGGCCTCGACCTGGCGGCGGCGAAAAAGAAGCTGGAGGTGATCCCGCACCTGGTCGGCCGCCTGCGCCGCCACGAGAAGGCGGCGCTCGACGCCGGCGCCGACCTGCGCTGGGCGCTCAGCCAGGACATATCGGCCAACCTGGCCTTCAATCCCGACTTCGCCACCATCGAGGCCGACCAGGAGCAGATCAACCTCACGCGCTTCGAGCTCAGCCTGAGCGAGAAGCGCAACTTCTTCCTCGAGGGCTCGGAGATCTACAGCCAGCGCATCCAGCTCTTCTATTCCCGGCGCGTGGCCGACATCTGGGGCGGGGCCAAGCTCTACGGCAAGAAGGGCGGGACCGAGTTCGCCGCCATGGGCATCCTGGCCAAGGCCGACGAGGAGCTGGAACTGCCGCAGGCCGGTTTCGCCGTTCTGCGGGTGCGCCGCGACATCTTCTCGGCGTCGACCATCGGTTTCCTGACGGCCAACCGCATCGCCGGCGGCCGCAACCACGGCAGCAGCGGCCTCGACCTGGTCCACTTCTTCAGCGACAGGATGAACGTCACCGGCCAGCTGGCCATTTCTTACGGCGACCACGCCCGCGAAAACCTGGCCTTCTTCCTCCGCCCCAGTTACGACAGCGCCACGGCCCATTTCCACCTGCGCTACACGCACCTGGGGCGGCATTTCGCCGACAACGCCAACGCCGCCGGCTTCGTCAGCGACGACGACCGCCGCGAGCTCGACTCGGCCCTGGAAAAGACCTGGTCGCTGAAACGGGGGCTCCTGGAGCGCGTCGGCTACAGCTCGAACTACAACATCTACTGGAGCACCGCCGGCACGCTGCGCTCCTGGGAGGTGGACCAGGAGCTGGAACTCGACTTGCGCAACCGCCTCTCACTGGAATTGGAGCACGGCGAGGAGTTCAAACTGTACGAGGAGGAATTCCGCAACCGCTCCAGCGGCATCGAGCTGGGCTTCAACACCCGCGAGTGGCAGATGGCCCGCCTGGGCTGCTCCTTCGGCCGCTCCTTCGGGTCACGCTTCCGGCTCTGGGAGGCGGGGCTCAACCGCAAGCTGGGGGACAGGCTCTCGCTGGAATACGACCTGAACCGCCTGCTCCTTGACCCTGACCCGGAGGATGAGACCACCTGGATCCATGTCCTGCGCCTCGACTATTTCTTCAACAAGGACCTGTTCCTCAAGCTGTTCTTCCAGCGGCAGACCGCGCTGGACAAGACCAACGTCCAGCTGGTCTTCGTCTGGCGCTTCCAGCCCCCCTTTGGCATGCTGCAGCTGGCCTTCCAGCAGGGATCGCTGCGCTTCGGCGAGCGCGGCGACACCGAGCCGGCGCTCTTTTTGAAGCTGGCGCTGGTGATCTGAGGCACCGGGGCCGGCGCAGGGGATCAGGCGCCGAAGAACTCCCTCTGCAGGACGGGGGCGGTGATCGCACCGCTGGGGCCGTCGCCCCGGGAGACGCAAACGGCCACTTTCTCCCCCAGGGCCGCGAAGATCTCGGCCACGTCCTTGTGCGTGAAGCCGGGGCAGAGCAGCACCGAATCGATCCCTTCCTTCTCATGAAGATCGCGGCAGACCGCGATCGCCTCGGGCTGCGAACGGACCACGTAGGTGTACAGCTTGTATTTCCCGGTATCGATGCAGGTGCGGTACTTCTCGCCGTCCCCATCGGGAGCGTGGGCGATGAACAGGGCCTTGAACGCCATAATGACCTCCTTGTTCCTTCGGCGGGAAGGCGCGCTTTCCCGCTCGCTCATTGTCGAGCCATGATCAGCGAAGTCCACTCGATGATCCGGATCGAAGCGGCCGACGAGGCATCCGGCAAGGCTCTTCTCCGGCCGCCCGGATTTCCGACGGGGCTGGAATCCTCATTTCTTGATCGGCACGACTCCGGCCAGCTCTCCGATCACGTTGACCAGCTCCGAGCCCAGGGGAACGACGATCTTGGCGTTGTCCTTGAAAGCGACCTCCAGGGCCTGCAGCTTCTTCAACAGCTGGGCGTTGCCGACGAAATACTGGTTGGCCGCCTCGTTCACCAGCTTGATGGCCTGGGCTTCGCCCTCGGCCGCCAGGATCTGCGCCTGCCGGACCCCCTCCGCCTTCTTGATTTCCGCCCGCTTCTGGCCGTCGGCCTCGGTCTCCTTGGCTGTGGCGAAGTCAACGGCGGCGATCTTCTCGTTCTCGGCCTTGACCACCTTGTTCATCGTCTCCTGGACGTCCTTGGGCGGATCGATCTCCTTCAGCTCGGTGCGCACCACGTCGATGCCCCAGTTGGCCGTCTCCTCGCACAGGGTCTTGAGCAAATCGGAGTTGATCCGGCTGCGCTCGGAATTGGCCGACTTCAGCGTCATGGTGCCGATGATGTTGCGCAGGGTCGTCCGGGCCAGGTTGACGATCTGATACTGGTAGTTGTTGACGTTGTACTGGGAATTCTTCACGTTTTCTTCATCAGGCTTGACCCGGAAATAGACCTGGGCGTCGACCCGGGCGTTCAGGTTGTCGTTGGTGATGATCTCCTGGGGCAGGGCGTCGACCATCTGCTCGGTGGTGTTCACCTGGTAGAGGCGGTCGATGACCGGAATGATCCAGTTGAATCCAGGATGGGCGAAGCGCCGATACTTGCCCAGCCTTTCGATCAGGCCGCGGTGGGTGGGGCGGACGATGCGGATCCCCGAAAGGAACAAGATGACGACCAGCACGATCAGAAAGATGATGAGGCCGGTGGGATTCATGCCGTTCATTTCATTCATGCGTTTCTCCTCCTGAGGTCTGCCCTCGCTTATAGACGAGCGGGCCGCAAAAGTCAACCTCCGCTTCCGCCGCCGCCGGCGTTCAGGCGGTTGAGTCGGCTAGGAGCCCCTTCAGCTTGGCGACCGTCAGCGGCGCCGAGCCCTCGTAGTGGTTGTTGATGTTGACGTAGACCCGCTGGAGGCGACGGCGCAGCCGCTGGAGCATGGGGACGATGGCGGCCAGCTCGTCGTCCTTGGCGTCGACGATCGCGTTCCAGCGCTCCCCGCTGCGGCTCTCGATCCCCTTGCGGTTGGCGCCCATGAGGCGCACAACGGAGGTGCCGGTCAGGAGATCGCCGCGCTTGGCCTCGATCTCCCATACCAGCGGCATATAGTAGCCCTGGCAGAAGACGTGGTGGACGTCGTGGCGCCGCAGGAAGCGGAAGTAGGCCTCGTCCAGGTAGCGGGGATTGCGGCACTCGACGGCCAGCGGCAGGTCGCGGGGGCGGCTCTCCAGGAAGGGCTCCAGCTTCTCCAGGAACTCGGCCTGTGCGGCCATCTTGCGCTTGTTCAGGTACTCGAACTGCAGCATCACCAGGCCGACCTTGTCCTTCAAGGGCTCCAGGCGCGCCAGGAAGTCGCGGTACAGGGAGGGCGATAGGAAATGGGGATTGGCGTTCAGGGGGGCATCCATGTCCCGGCTGTAGTGGTGGGTCAGGGTAAGGCTGTTGGGGGCCTTGACCGTGAAGCGGAAGTCGGCGGGGACGGCGGCGGCGTAGCGCTCCACGTCGTCCGGTTGCGGCAGGACGACCTTCTCGTCGAACAGCGACCAGAACCACTGATCGATCTCGACGGTGTCGAAGCGCTGGGCATACTCCTCCAGGTAGTCGTACTCCCCTTCCTGCGGATAGACGATCCCGCGCCAGGAGTAGTACTTCCAGCTGCAGGTGCCGATGCGCAGCTCGCCCATGGCGCCATTATACCAGAGAAACCCCGCGCGAAGGAGCGCACCTTTCGGCCGCTCCCCGATTGGCAAAAGGCGGCAAAAGGCATACAATCGATTTTCCGCGGGCGCCATCCCGAATCCGCGCCCGCATCGGAGGAACGATGAAGCCTATCCATCCCTGGTATCTGGTCCCGTTGGCGGCACTGGCCGCGATCCTGGCCGGCGATGCCCTGCCGGCGGCCGTCGAGGGCGAATTCTTCCCCGGCCTGAAGGCCCGCTCGATCGGGCCGGCGGGCATGAGCGGCCGCGTCGCGGTGATCGAGTCCGTGGCCTCGCAGCCCAACGTCATCTACGTCGGGGCGGCGACCGGCGGCGTGTGGAAGTCGACCAACGGCGGCGTCTCCTGGGAGCCGGTTTTCGACGAGCAGGACACCGCCTCGATCGGCGCCATCGCCGTGTGCCCCAGCGAGCCGAGCATCGTCTGGGCGGGCACGGGCGAGGGCAACCCGCGCAACAGCGCCGGCGTCGGCCGCGGCGTCTACAAGTCGCTCGACGGCGGCAAGACGTGGCGGAAGGTCGGCCTGGAGAAGACCGAGCACATCGTGCGCATCGTCCTCCACCCTCGCGATCCCGATATCGCCTACGTGGCCGCCCAGGGCGCGACCTGGGGCGAGAGCAACGAGCGCGGCGTCTACCGCACCACCGACGGCGGCCGCACCTGGAGCCGGGTCCTCTACGTCGATGCGCGCACCGGCGCCGCCGACCTGGCCATGGCGCCCGACAATCCCCACCGCCTGCTGGCCGCCATGTGGGAGCACCGGCGCTGGCCGTGGTTCTTCCGCTCGGGCGGACCCGGCAGCGGCCTCTACACCAGCTCCGACGGCGGCGATACCTGGAAGAAGCTCACGCCCAAGGAGGGGCTGCCCGAGGGCGAGCTCGGCCGCTGCGGCGTGGCCTTCGCCCCCAGCCGGCCGAATATGGCCTACGCCCTGGTGGAGGCCAAGCGCAGCGTGCTGCTGCGCTCCGACGACGGCGGCGCCACCTGGAAGACAGTGAACAGCCAGGCCAACGTCAGCGGCCGGCCCTTCTATTACGCCGACCTGCGGATCAACCCGCGCAACGAGAACATCGTCTACAGCCTGCAGACCTGGCTGAGGGTCAGCGAGGACGGCGGCAGGACATTCCGCAGCCTGGCGCGCTGGGGGCAGTCCCACTCCGACTACCACGCCATGTGGATCGATCCCGACGGCGAGCGGCTGCTGGTGGGCAACGACGGCGGCCTGGTCATCAGCCACGACCGCGGCCGCACCTGGCGCTTCGTCCCCAACCTGCCCCTGGCCCAGTACTACCATATCGCCGTCGACGACGAGGTGCCCTACAACGTCTACGGCGGCTTCCAGGACAACGGTTCCTGGGTGGGGCCGGCGGCGGTGCTGACCGACCGGGCGATCTACAACCACCACTGGGTGTCGGTGGGCGGCGGCGACGGCTTCGGCACCGAGCCTGATCCCGAGGACAGCCTGAGCGGCTACGCCATGTCCCAGACGGGTTACCTGGAAAGGTTCGACCGGCGCACCGGCCTGAGGCGCTCGATCCGTCCCGCCGAGACCGACGTCAGGCACCGCTACAACTGGAACGCCGGGCTGGCCATCGATCCCTTCGATCCCAAGACGCTTTACTATGGCAGCCAGTTCGTCCACCGCAGCCGCGACAAGGGCCGGACCTGGGAGGTCATCTCCCCCGACCTGACCAGCAACGATCCGGCGCGCCAGAAGCAGGGCGAGAGCGGCGGCCTGACCCGCGACGTCAGCGGCGCAGAGAACTACACCACCATCCTGGCCATCGCCCCCAGCCCCGTGAAGCCGGGGGTCATCTGGGTCGGGACCGACGACGGCTACGTGCAGCTGACCCGGGACGGCGGCCAGAGCTGGCAGCGCGTCGGCGCCGGCCTGACCGGGAGCGGGAGGAGCCGTGTGCCGGCGGGCGCCAGCGTGCCCCACGTGGAGGCGTCGGCCCACGACGCGGCCGCGGCCTACGTCGTTTTCGAGAACCACCAGCAGTCCGACTGGACCCCCTACGTGTTCGCCACCCGCGACTACGGACGCACCTGGCGCAGCCTAGCCACTCCCGACATCGACGGCTACGCCTGGGTGATCAAGGAGGACCCGGTCCAGCGCGACCTGCTCTTCCTGGGCACCGAGTTCCACCTCTACGTCAGCTTCGACGGCGGCCGCAAGTGGATGACGTGGACCCAGGGGCTGCCCACCGTCGCGGTGCGCGCCCTGGCCATCCAGCGCCGAGAGAACGATCTGGTGATCGGCACCCATGGCCGCTCGGCCTACGTCATCGACGACATCTCGCCCCTGCGCCAGGTGAGCGATGCCGTCCTGCGCAAGCCGCTGCACGTCTTCCAGGCGGCGGACGCGATCCAGTACCGCCGGGGCTCGCTGCAGGTCTATTACAGCCCGGGCGACACCCAGTTCAAGGGCGCCAACCGCGCCTACGGGGCGCTCATCACCTACGTGCTGAATCCCGCTCCGGCGAAGAAGGAGGTCGCGGGCGACGCGACCCAGAAGGAGGCCGCCGGGAAGAAGCCGCTCATCGAGATCATCGACGAAAAAGGCCTGGTCATCCGCACCTTCAAGGGGCCGGCCGAGAAAGGGGTCAACCGCGCCTCCTGGGACCTGTGCCGCAAGGCCTTCCCCAGCCTGTACCACTGGGAATGGGAGGAGAAGGAGGAGGAAGAGGACGAGGAGAAGGGCGGCCTGTTCGTCCTGCCCGGTACCTACACGGCGCGCGTCACCTATGGCGACCTGGTGGAGAAGACCACGATCACGGTCAAGCCCGACCCACGCCTGGAACAAGATGAGACGGGCCAGCGCCGGAGCCATGCCATGGCCACGGAGATCGGCTCCTGGATGAAGAGCCTGGACAAGGTGCTCAAGATCGTGGCCAACCGCCGCAAGGCGATCGGCACGCTGCAAAGTTTCATCCCGACGGGAAAGGACAAGGAGGAGCCGCCGGCGCCGGAGGCGCTGAAAAAGCTCAGGGAGGCGGCGCAGGCCCTGGACGGGAAGCTGAAGGAGCTGAAGAACCGCATCGTGCCCGACGAGGAGCTTCAGGGATTCAACGACGACTCGAACCTGCTGGCCGAGCAGGTCTACGCCGTGTTCGGCCTGGTCGAAGACTCGCTGGAGGCGCCCACCCAGGCGGCCGAGGTCAAGTTCGAGAAGACCCGGGCCGCGCTCAAGGCGTTCCTGGCCGAGTTCGACCGGTTTTATGAGAAGGAGCTGCTGCCTTTCCAGAAGCAGGTGGCCGACTCGGGCTTCTCCCTGTTCACCCCCTACGAGCCCCAGGGCGTGAAGGAGTGACCGGCTACGCCCGGACGGGAACAAGGCTCGGCGTTCGACGCTGAAATAGAGATGACCCAGTCCCCCAGGCTCTTTCC
>JAFGST010000188.1 GCA_016934475.1 Candidatus Aminicenantota bacterium
CACCTGGTTGCGGGCGGATATCTGCCGCAGCTTCTCGCCGACGAACTCGGCGGTCTTGCCGCCGATGCCCGAGTCGATCTCGTCGAAAATGAAGGTGGCGCCGGTCTCGTCTTCGCCGAGCGACTTCAGCGCCAGCATCAGCCGCGACAGCTCGCCGCCCGAGGCCACGTCCCGAAGCTTGCCGGGGGGTTGGCCGGGATTGGAGGTGAAGTAGAACTCGACGCGGTCGGTCCCCTCGTCGGCGACGTTGTCGGCGGTCGGCTCGATCTCTTCGCAGCGCACGTCGAAGCGCGCCTTGGCCATCTCCAGCAGCGCCAGCTCCCCGACGACCAGGGAGCTCAGCCTGGCCGCCCCGGCGCGTCGCGCCTGCCGCAGCCGCTCCTGCAGGGCCCGGTATTCGTCCAGCGCCCGGGCGCTCTCCTTCTCGGTGTCGCTCAGCGAGAAGTCCAGGTGGAGCAGCTCGTCCCGCTCCCGGCGCAATTCCACGGCCTTGGCCAGCAGCCCCTCCAGGTCCAGCTTGTGCTTGGCCCGGAGCCGCTCCAGGCGCGAGAGCTTCTCGGAGATCTCGTTGAACTCGCCCTCGTTGAACTCCACGCGGCCGGCCAGGGAGGAGAGGTAGGCAGATATTTCCGGAAGCTGGCCGTAGAAGCGGTCGATCTCCTCCTTGAACTGGGCGAAATCGGGAAACAGCGAGTGCAAATATTCGACGCCGGCCTGGTGGCGGGCCAGCAGGTTATAAGCCGAGCCGTCGGACTGGTAGAGGTCCCGGGCCAGGGCTTCGGCCTTTTCCAGGATGGTCTCGGCCGAGGCCAGGATCTGCAAGCGCTCCTGCCACCGGGCGTCGTCCCCGGGTTGAGGGTCCAGGCTCTCGATCTCCCGCAGCTGGAAATCGAGGTAATCGAGCCGTTCGCGGGCCTGCCCGGACTTCTCCAGCAGCTCCCTGCGGCGCGCCTGCAGGGCGCGGACCTGGCGGCATTTCCCGGCCATCTCTTCCAGCAGGCCGCCGTTCTGGGCGAAGCGGTCCAGATAGGCCTGGTGGTTGGGGGCGTGCAGCAGGAAGACGTGGTCTTTCTGGCCGTAGATGTTCAGCAGCGAATCGGCTTTTTCCCTGACCCGGGCGAAGGGGACGAGCTCGCCGTCCAGAAAGGCCAGGGATTTGCCGCGGGTGATCTCCCGCCGCAGGACGACCTCCTCGTCGTCGCGGCAGAACATGGCCTCGACGGTCAGCTTCTCGCTGCCGCCGCGGATGATGTGCGGCGGCGTTTTCTTGTTCAGCAGGAGCAGGATGGCGTCGATGAGGATCGATTTGCCGGCGCCGGTCTCGCCGGTGAGGATGTTCAGTTTCGGGGAGAAATCGAGCTCGGCCTTCTCCACCACCGCCAGGTTCTCGACCTTGAGATAGGAAAGCATCTCTTCAACGCGTCCGCCGCCGCCGGGCCCTTGCCGTCATCCGTTCTCCTCTTGCCGGAACTATACGTTAAGCGGGCAGCAAAGTCAATGGAATCCCATCGCCGGCCATGCTATACTGGGGGCCATGATTGCTGCGGGCGATGAGGTTTCGTTCCCTGCGCCTCCCCGGCGACCGGAGCGGCGCCGATGAACCGCGAGCAGCGGGACCAGGCCCTGTTCGACCGCATCGCGTCCCGCTACGCCCGCAAGGATTCCCTGGCTTCCTCGGCGGCCGTGCGCCGCGAAAAGCTTCTGTTCGCGCTGGCCCCCGTGCTGGAGGGCCGCATGGATCTCGGCACCATCGTCGATGTGGGCTGCGGTGCTGGAGGGCCGGCCGCCTACCTGCGGGGCCGCTATCAGCGCTACATCGGGATCGACTATTCGCGGGAGCTCATCAAGGAGGCCAAGCGAATTCACCGCGGCAACCTCCAGGCGGAATTCATCGCGGGCAACATCAAGGCGGGCGTCCTGCCCGCGCGGATTGCCGACCTGGTCCTGTGCGACGGCGCACTGCACCATATGACCGAGCTGGATCGGGTCATGAACGCCCTGGCCGCGGTTGTCAAGCCCGGGGCATTCCTTGTGGCCATCGAGCCCCAAGGCTCGAACGTGCTTATCGCCGGAACGCGCTGGCTGCGGGGGGTGCTGGATCGCTCCTACTCGCGGGATCAAGTTCCGTTTTCCCAGGCCGGCCTTCGAGACCTTTTCTCCAAGGTCGGGATCTCGGATGTGCGTTTCCGCTGGCAGGGGCTTTTCTCGACGCCGCTGGCCGAGGTGCCCTTGGCGCCCCAGGCCCTCTTCGTTCCGCTCGGCCGCTTCGCCGCGGCGCTGGATCGCTGGCTGCAAAGGCGCATGCCGGCGCTTATGCGCCGCTTGGCCTTCAACATCGTGGCCAGCGGGCGCTTCCCGGTCTAGTCCCGTCCGGCGCGGCAATCAGGGCAAGGGCAGAAGGTGGATGGAGTAGCGGCCGTCGTCGTAGACCCGGGGCCAGCAGGCGAGGAAAGCCTCCAGCCGGCGGCGCTGGCTCGGCTGGAGACGGGAAGCCGCGGAGTTGTTCGCCATGCGCTCCAGCCCCTGTGGACAGTACAGCACGTGGGTGACACCGCGGCGGCGCAGCCGCTTCGCCCAGGCCGCGGCATCGGGGGAGTCGACCAGATCGGCCAGCGCCGGGTTCCGGTCGAAGGAAGAGCTGGCCAGGAACGGGCGCCGGATGTAGAACGTGCGCTCTTCGCCGATGAAGGCCGTGAGGGTCTCCCCGCCGAGGCGGCGATTGATGAATTCGCCGGCGCGGTGATAGGGAATGATGTCCAGGTAGCGGGCGGAGGCCGGTAGCGTCCCCTGCCATTTCCCCAGCACGTAGCGGGCGCCGAGGGTCATTCTTTCCAGAAGCGCGACGGCCTGGATGGCCTGGACGGCCACCAGGGTGAGCAACAGGGAGAAGGCCAGGCGCCGGTAGCGGGGGAACCGGGCCAAAAGGGCCTCCCAGCCGGAGGCCAGGGGAATCGATAGCGCCAGGAAAACCGGAAGGAAATAGCGCGGGACGCGCGATGCGCCGAGCGTCAGCAGGAATGCCAGGAGGCATCCGGCAAGGAGAAACCGTTTGCCTGGCAGCCCGCTCCGGAGGGCCAGCAGCGGCAGCAGCAGCAGGATGATAACGCCGGTGACGTGGGTCAGCCCCAGCGAATAGGGAGAAAGGAACATGGCCCGGAGGAAGGAGAGGATGGAGCCCGGTGAAAAATCCTGCCCGCGGCGTACCCCGGCGCCGATCTCCCGGGCTTGTGCGGACGGGGAGGAGGCGGACGGGAAAAGCCCGCTCAGGTAGGGATGGACCGGATTGGCGAACAGGACCTGGTTCTTGACCAGCCAGGGGCAGACAAGGACGAAAACCAGCGCCGCGACCAGAGCGGCCTGCAGCAGGCGTTTTTTCAGGGGCAACGGCGATGTCGCGACGCGGGCGGCCACGAAGCCCGCGCCGATGATCAGTCCCTGCCACTTCACGCCGCCGGCCAGGCCCAGCAGGATGCCCGCGGCGGCGCAGCTCCGCCAGCCGCAGCGCTCCTTTCCGCTCCGGGCCAGGTGGCGGACGGCCGGCAGCAGGAAGAACATCAGGAGCAAATCGTTCTTCTCGGTGGCCGAGAGAAAGAGGGCCTCGGGTATGGAAAAAAAAACCAGCGTCGGCAGCCAGGCATGGCGCAGGCCGCTCTCCCCGGCCCAGTCGACCAGGAAAAGAAATAATAACGCTGCCGTCGCCAGGGAGAGGAACTTCGCGCCCTGGGCCGATCCGCCCGACAGAAGCAACAGGTTCAGCATTTCGCCGTTCTGCGGCAGGGCGGAAAAGAAGTTCTCGGCCCAGGGGGAAAATCCTCCCCTTTGCAGGTAGTACGCCGGCACTCCCAGGTGGTAGAGCAGGGAGTCGTAAAACGTGGGTGGGAAAGCGGCGTAGAAAAGGAGCACGGCCAGGGCCGGCACCGCCCAAACCAGGTTGCGCCCGCCGAGGGGAAGCGGCCGAGGCCAGATGGGGCCCGGTTTCCATAGGGCCAGCATCAGGAGCCCGGCCGCGATGAGGCCATGGTGGAACCACGGGCCCCAGATCCGCAGCCATCCGCCGCAGACGGTGGCCATGATCACCACGCCCAGGCCCATGACCATGCGATTCGCGAAGCGCTCGAGGGGCGTTTCCCCTGCCTTCAGGCAGAAGGCCGCCGGCGTTCCGTAGCCCAGCGCCGCGGCGCCGAGGAGAACGACCTGCGCCCCGCCCCAGAGGACGCTCATGGTTCGGTCCGGAGGCGCCGCAGGACCAGCAGCTGGTTCAGGCCGAACTCGAAGCGCCGGTAGCGCTCGAGCCGCCATTCCGGCCGATGATGGAAATCGTTCCTGCGGTAGTAGCGCTGGTGCTCGGCCAGGGAATCGCGGGCGAACAGGCGGAAAAGGGCCCCCGCCTGGAGGACGAAGCGGGAGAAGGGGGCGGGAGTGGTGATCAGCAGCAGGCCCCCTTCGCCGACCAGGGGCCGCAGCCTGTCCAGGACGGGCTCCAGCCCGTCCAGGTGCTCGAGGACGGCCGCGAGTACGACCCGGTCGAACGGGGGGCCAGACCATTCCAGGGCGGGAAAGTCGGCCCGGATGAAAGAGACGTTTTCCCGGCCCAGGCGCCGCTGGTTGTGGCGCACCAGGTCTGCCCGGCTGTCGACGCCCAGGTAGCGGCTGACGGCCGGAAGCAGGGCGAGCAAGGCCCCGTCGCCGCAGCCGACATCGAGGATCCGCGATCCGGCCGGGATGAACGGCAGGAGCATGCCCAGGCGCCGGCGCTTCAGGTGTCCCGAGAGCAGCCCGTCGAGGTGAGAAGGGGGCGCTTCCTCCGGTGGCTTCACCACGGGAGCTTGCGGTTGATCAGGTCGGCCAGCAGCCCGATCATCAGGATCAGCATGGTGAAGAGGAACAGGAACACCGTCGTGTCGGCCAGGTTGCGGTGGTACAGATCCCTAACCAGCGAGGCCAGGGTCAGGGCGCCGCTGGCGAAGAAGAGCGGCAGGACCACGCGCAGGGGATCAAAGGCCATCGAGAGGCGAAGGATGGTCATGACGAAGTTGCTGAAATCGCGCAGCGGACGGATCTTGGAGCGGCCGCGCCGCTTCAAATAGTTGATCGGGGCGAACTCCACCCGGGCCCGGCCGCGGATCATGGCGATGGTGAGGGTGGTGGTCAGGGAAAACCCGTCCGGCAGCAGGCGCTCGAATTTCTTGGCCCAATCGCGGCGGAAGAGACGCATTCCGGAATTCACGTCCGGTATCCTGCGCCGGCAGACGTAGGAGGCAAAGCGGTTGATCAGCCACTTGGCCGGCCGGCGCAGCCAGGGGATCCTGCGGATCCTTCCCTGCCGCGAGCCCACCACCATGTCGACGCCGCGGCGCCGGTCCAGCAGGGCAGGAAACTCCGCCACCGGGTAGGTGCCGTCGGCGTCGGTGATGGCGATCCAGGGATGCTGCGCCGCCTCGATGCCGCTCTTGACGGCGGCCCCGTAGCCGCAGGGGCGCTCGTGGTGAACGATGCGGACGCCGCCGGCGGCCGCGGCCTGCTCCAGGAGGTGACGGTCTGCCGGCCGCGAGCCGTCGTTCACCAGGATGATCTCCCAGGGAAACGTCTGCGACCGCAGCATGGAGGCCAGCTCCTCGCTGACGGCCCGGGCCGATCCGCCCTCGTTGAGGGTCGGGATCACGAACGAAACGCCTTCCTTGTCCTGGGAGGGCATCAAAAAGCTCCTTGAGCCGAATTATAGTGAATTTGGTACGGATGTTCAAACCCCACCGCCGCTGCACGACCTCGCCGACTACGGGCTCCCCCTGGGTGGGCCCGGTTCTGCCCCTTCTTTCTCGATGGCGCGGAGCAATTTGCCCAGCGGAACCATGCTGACGGTGAACGAGTAGCTACTGACAACCTGCGGGGTCAGGTCCAGTCGCTGCGACCAAGCGGGGTCGTCAAGAAGGCGCTCGAAGGCTTCCCGGATCTGGCGAGCCGATTGCGGAGGGACGACCCAGCCGCAGCGGGTCTTCTCGACGATCTCGGAGGCGAAGGACTTTTCGGTCAGCGCCAGCACCGGCCGGCGTGCCTGCAGGTACTCGAAGAGCTTTGTCGTGGCCACGCTGCTGCGGGACGGGGAGGTGACCAGGAGCAGCAGGTCGGCCCGGCGCTGGAAGGCGCGGGCCTGGGGGCGGTCGACCTGGCCATGGAGCCGGACGACCCCGCGCCGCACCAGGGGCGAGAGCATCCGTCTCTCGCGGCGGCTCAGCCGGCCGAGCAGGTGGATCCTGAGGCGGGCGGCCAGCGGCGGACGCTCGGCCAGCAAGGCCTCCAGGGCCCCGACCAGGGGAGCGATGTCGCAGCCGGCATCGGACAGGGCGAAGCGACCGCTGTGCACGACATGGAAGCATCCGGATTCCAAGGTAATGGCCGGAAGCGGTGCCGCGGCGTCGCCGGGATCGAAACCGTTGGGGACGGTTCGGACGCGGGCATGACCGTAGGTGCGGCGGAAGTATTCGCTGAGCGGCTGCGAAACCGTCGTCAGTGCGTCTGAAACCGCGGCGATTTCTTGTTCGAGGGCCGCATAGGCGCGGCGGACGCAGGCGAAGCGGCGCAAGCGCACGCTTTCGATGGCTTCGAACAGCAAGCCGTCGCGGAAGTCGGCGACCAGGGGAATCCGAAGATGGCGCGCCAGGCGTAGGCCGATCTCAAGATCTTCGACGGGCGGGTAGCTGGCGATGACGGCCTGGGGGCGGCCGGCGGCGACGATCTTGTCCGCCAGGCCCAGGACCCGCCTTTTCCAGCTCCCGTACATGCTGGCATAGACGCCCAGGCGGTTGAGCGCCTCGAGACCCAGCCTCCGCGCGAGCCACGACAGCTTGCGGATGCCGCTCCTGCGGAGGTTGAAGCTGGGGTCGTGGATTTCGAGAAGGGCGGGATCGTCCAGGCGGTCGCCGGCGTGCGTTCCGCCCAGGAGCGAGACCTCATGCCCCTTCGCCCGCAGGAACCTGGCCATGCGGTCGCAGCGCTGGACGGGGCTCCCCGGCAGCTTTTCGTGGTAGTAGGAGATCAGCAGCAGCCGCATCACTCCCTCACAGGCGGAAAACCTTCGCCCAGATCAGGGCGTTCAGCAGGCGCCAGTTCGCGGTATAGCCGGTGGTGGGCTTCTCTTTCAGGAGAATGTTCCAGTCGGACGCCAGCTTGGGGATATCGATGTAGGGCGCCAGCGGTGAGTTGGGATTAAGGTAGGCTGCCAGAGAGCCTGCAAGCTCGCGCAGCCATTCGGCCTCGGGAGTGGAGAATCCGACCTTGTCCACGCGTCTGACAATGGCTTCAGGCACGATGTCGCGGACGGCAAGCCGCAGGAGCGACTTGCTCCAGCCATTGTGGATTTTGTAAACGGCAGGCAGGGAAGTGACGTACTCGATCAGCGGGAGGTCGTCGGCGAACGGCGTTCGTACCTCGACATGAAAGCGCATGGAGTTGCGGTCCTCATAGCGCAAGAGCGGTTGCAGATGGGAAGCGGCCATGTGGTCTGCCAACATGGAGTTAAGCGCCACCGGTTCATGGGCCGCGGCCTCCAGATAGCGGCGGCGGTATTGCTGGAGGAATCCCGGCTTGATGTAGGCCGATTCGCTGGTGTACCGCCGGCGCAGCTTCTCTTTTACTTTCCCCGGAAGCATGAGCTTGACAAGGATGCGTACCGTTGCTCCCAGCAGGGAGCCAGCCGACATGGGGATGCGGTCGGTGTGGGCCAGAAGATCTACGCTGCGGCCGAGCAGGCCGTGCCGCAGTGTTTCGGCCAAGAAAACGGGGTAGTACAAGCTATAGCCGCCGAACAGCTCGTCGGCTCCTTGGCCATCCAGCATCACGGTCATGCCTTGCTGCCGGGCCAGACGCATCAGGCAGTAGTGGGCGTAGATGCTGGTGGAGTTGAAGGGGATGTCCTGGTGGAAAATCAGGTCCTCGAGGTCGTCCTGAAGCGATTTGGCGCTGGGATAGACGCGGTGCCAGTCGGAGTCCGTCCGGGCCACGACCATCTCCGCCCAGCGGCTTTCATCGTGGCGCGGATCGGAATAGCAGGCGGTGAATACCTGTTGGTGTTCGCCGATGCTGCGGATGCGCTCATGGCGCAGGAAATCCGCGATCAGGCAGGCCACAGTGCTCGAATCGACTCCTCCCGACAGGCTGGTGCCGACCGGCACATCGGAGCGGGTGCGGACATGCACCGCCTGGCGCAAGAGCTCGCTAACGCGGCGGCCATGCTCCAGGAATTTCGCCCGGGTGAACTTTTCTCGGCGGTCGTTTACGCACAGCCGGTAATAGGGGGAGATCTTCCAGTCACCGCTTTCCAGGTCCACGCGCAGCAGATGCGCCGGCGGCAGTTCGCTGATCCCCTGGAATATGGTCTGGGGAACGTGTTCCGCCTTCCCCATTAGCAGGTAGTCGTGAAGGATTTCCTCGTTCGCTTCCCGCGCCTGCCAGGGCAGAGCCAGCAGGGCCTTGATCTCCGAGGCCCAGGCCAGGATGCCGTCGGCGGCCGCGTAATAGAGCGGCTTGACGCCGAAGCGGTCGCGGCAGATGACCAGTTCCCGCTTCTCGGTGTCGAGAAGAGCGAAGGCCCACATGCCGTTGCAGCGGCGCAGCGCCGTCTCGCCCCAGGCCTCCCAGGCCGCCAGCAGCACTTCGCTGTCGCTGCGGCTGGCAAAGCGGCGGCCGAGGTCGGCCAACTCGGTCCGCAGCTCCAGGTAATTGTAGATCTCCCCGTTCAGGGTCAGCCAGAGCCTCCCGTCGACTCCGGACATGGGCTGGTGCCCGCACGCGGAAGTATCCAGGATGGAGAGGCGCCGGTGGCCGAGCCAGAGCTGGACCTGGCGGTCGGTTTGGGAGATATCGGGAAGAGGCAAACGGCAATCCCTGCCGCCGAGCGGCGTTCGTTCCCCGGCGGGAAGGCTCATGGCCAGGTATCCCTCGTCATCGGGACCGCGATGACGCAGTGCCTCGTTCATGGCCAGGATCGGGCTGCCGGCCATTCCCCGCCGGGGATGAAAGATGCCGCAGATGCCGCACATACTACACCCCCCGGGCGGTAATCCCCCGCAGCCGTTCCAGGTATGCCGCGGCGATCCGTTCTTCATCCAGGGAGCGGATCGTGTGCAGGGAGCGGCGGATAATCCCCTCCAAGTTGATCGCACCGGACCTGCGTGTCAGTCGGGCCAGCAACTCGCTCAGGGAGTCCAGGTCTCCGGCCGGGACCAGGAAGCCGTTCTCGCCGTCGCGGACGATGCCGTCGATCCCCTGGCCGCGGCTGCCGATGACCAGGGCTCCGGCCGCCATGGCCTCCAGGTATGCAATCCCCATCGTTTCGGGGGCGCTGACCATGATGAACAGGTGGCTGCCCTCGAGCTCAGCCCGCACCTCGACTGCCGGTACCCAGCCGCGGAACTCGACGCGCTTCCCGGCCAGTTTCATAGCCAGCTCGCGCAAGGGCTTCATCTGCGGGCCGTTGCCCAGGACCGTCAGCTTCCAGTCGATTCCATGCAATGAGCCCAGTGCCCGGATAACCGTGTCCACGTTCTTCTGCGGCAGGAGCTTGGCAGCGGTCACCACTCTCAGGCACCCGCCGCTGCGCCAGGCCGACAGGCGGGCGCGCGCCTGCTCAAACCCGACCACGGTGCCGGCTTCAACCCCGGAGTAAAGGGGAAACATTTTTTCCGCGAGTTCAGGCAGGAACTCACTGGCTCGGCGCAGGATAAGGGGGGAACGGCAGGCCACCGCCGACGCGTAGGCCAGATAGCAGTAATGGCTGTGTCGGAACGCGGCGGGATCAGGGCGATCCAGCTCGGGAATGATGTGCAGCCCGGCGACGAAGGGCAGGCCCAGGCTGCGAGCGATATGGTAACCGGCTTGGATGCTCTTGCCGTAATGGGCCAGCACCAGGTCGGGGCGAAATCCGCCGGCGCGGGCAAAGGTGTACAGCCGGCCGTACCAATAACCGATGCGGGGGATCTTGAAGACGGGGCAGCTCACCACTCGGATGCCGTCGATTGATTCGCCGCGGACGCGCCAGGGGACGCTCCGCATGCCGGAGCGCAGCAGTCCGCGCGCGTAGATGAAGCGCGGCACGACGACCAGGACCTGCGCCGCTCCCTGCCAGCGCTTGACCATGCGGTGCAGGGCGTAGGTCCTCTCTTCCGCGGATTGACCGGTGTGAGTTGGGTAGAGGGTGGTCACCAGCAGGATATTCGGCGAACTCGCGGTTCCTGTCCCGGGCGTCATCGCCGCCTTGTGTTCCGGGCTCATCGCGCTCATACCAGGGGATCATAGTGAATCCCCTGCTCAATTGCAAGTTCCCGGGTTGCCTCCTGCGGCGACGGCGAGGATGTGGCGCAGGTAGTTCATCGCCGCTTTCTCGATGGTGTAGTCGGCGACCGTCGCCAGCGAGTTGGCCACCAGGCGGCTGGCCTCCGCCGTGCTGAGCCGGCCGGCGATCTCCGCGAGGACCTTCGTGATGGCGCGTTGGGAACCCAGGGGGCACAGAAAGCCATTGCGCCCCGCCGCGATGATGCCGCTGGCGCCGAAATCGAGTGCTCCGACCACCAGGCAGCCGCTGGCCATGGCCTCGAGGTACGCGATGCCGAAGGTGTCGCGGCTGACCATGAGAAACACATCGCTCTCTCGCAGGCGCTGCAGCACCCGCGGCCATGGAAGTCGCCCAGCAAAAACGACTCTGTCCTGCAGCCCCAGTTCCCTGCTCAGCGACTTCAGTCTTGTTTCCTCGGGGCCATCACCGATGACCTCGTATCGCCAGTCACTGGCCGCTCCAAGCTCGGCCAGGGCGCGCAGGTTGACATCGATATTCTTGCGGGGATCGAGGGTGGCGG
>JAFGST010000189.1 GCA_016934475.1 Candidatus Aminicenantota bacterium
ATGACGTCGAAGATCTTGATGAAGCCGTCGTCCTCGCCGAGCAGCGCGCCGATCCCCTCCAGCTTGCCCGACATGTCGATATCGAAGTCCTCCTTGGCCCGCGGGGGGAAATACTGGCTGTGGGGATCGAAGATGGAGGTCAAGGAGTTGAAGAACAGCGCGTGCATCTCCTCCGACCGCTCACGGAGCAACCGGGTGAAGAGCCGCTCCACGCTCTTGCCTACCGCCTGGCGGGCCTTGGCCTCCAGCGCAGGGGAAAAATCGCCGGCGGGACCCGCCGCCCCGTTCTTCTGGCCGGCGGCCGCCCTCTGCAGGTTGATGTACTGGGTCAGGGTTAGGTATTTCAGCCACTGGCGCCACCAAGCCCGCAGCTCCTCGAGGTCCCGGCAGGCCTCGCGCTTGTCGGCGTCCAGCTCGATGGATTCGTCGCGGGAAAAGTCGAAGGGCTTGGAGAGGATCTCGCGGGAGAAGCCCTGGGCCTGCAGCACGCGCTGGCGCAGGAGCTGCTGCCCCAGGCGCGGAACGGTGAAATCCCCGGCCAGCAGCTGGTCGTCGACCTTGTCGGAAAAATTCTTGAACGCATCCAGGTCGGACTGGATCAGGAAATTCTTGCCGTTGTCGAGGTATCTCGTGTATTGCGCCAGGCTTTGCTCCGAGAACTCGTCGTCGATCTTTCTGCCGCTGTAATGCCAGCTCGCCAGCCAGCCGGCGATCATCTTGCTCAGGACCTTGTCGCGCTCCGCGTCCTGGCGCTCGGAAGGACGGGCCCCCAGGATCAGCAAGGGCAGCAGCAATACCAGGATGATCTTGGCCTTCATGGGTTCTCCTCGACCGCAGTATACGATTGTAGCGCGTTTTTCGCCCAAAAACAAGGAGCCGAAACGAATTTTCGTAACGCGTGACGCGTTACGCGTGACAAGCAGCAGCCATAGAAAGAACAATTACCAATTCCAAGATCCGAATCGCAAATAAGCATCCAATCCCAATTTCCCAATGACCAAAACGAAGAAGAAGTATTTTTAGGGCTTTTGTTTCGGACATTGGAATTTGGGGAATTGGGATTTATTTGGAATTTGGTGCTTGGTACTTGGAATTTAATTTCTAAAGTGACACGCCTTCGATAGCTCGTTGCATTGCTGCTTCTCGTCACACGTCACGCGTTACGCGTCACGAAAGACATCTGCTATAATAAGTCATGCCATTCCACGACCCCTTGCCCGTCGACGACTTCCGGCGCGAGATTGAGCGCGCCGTCGCCGCCAACCCGGTAGTGATCCTCACCGCCGAGACCGGTGCCGGCAAGTCGACCCGCGTGCCCTGGTGGCTGTGGCAGTCCGGCAGCAGGGTTCACGTCACCCAGCCGCGGCGCATCGCCGCCCGCGCCCTTTCCAACTACCTGGCCCGGTCCTGCGGCGTGCCCTGGGGGCGCGAGATCGCTTACCAGACGGGCCTGGACGGCAACCGCTCGACCGCGACCACCCTGCTGTACCTGACCGACGGCGTGCAGATGGTGCGCGAGATCCAGGGACGCCGCGACTACGACGTGCTCGTTCTGGACGAGATCCACGAGTGGAACCTGAACCAGGAAGTGCTGGTCGGCCAGGTAAAGAAGAACCTCGACGACGGCGTCCTGGGGCGCTCGGGCAAGCGTGTCCTGATTATGAGCGCCACGCTCAAGGCCCGGCAGATCTCGGCCTTCCTGGCCCACGCCCCGGTGATCACCGTTCCCGGCCGCGGCTTCCCCGTGGAGTGCCAGCGCCGCCACCCCTGCTTCCTGCTCCCTGACGCCGCCACCCTGCTGGAGGAGGGGCACAACGTCCTCGTTTTCCAGCCCGGCAAGCAGGAGATCGAGGACACCATCGAGAGCCTGAAGGGGCTGCTGGAGCACGACGGCAGCAAGGCGGTCATCCTGCCTCTGCACTCGGAGTTGTCGATTTCCGAACAATCCCGGGTGTTCAGGAACTATTCCCTGCCCAAGGCGGTGGTGGCCACCGACATCGCCCAGACCAGCCTGACGATCGACGACATCGACGCCGTCATCGACAGCGGGATCAAGAAAGAGGTGCGCGTGGTCAGCGGCATCGAGGGGCTCTACCCCACCGAGATTTCGGCCTCGGAGTGCCGGCAGCGCGCCGGGCGCGCCGGGCGCGTGAAGAGGGGATTCTACATCCTCTGCTCCGAGCGGGGCATGGAGGAGCGCCTGGACTATCCCGAGCCCGAGATCCGGCGCCTCAACCTGGAGAGCGTGGTCCTGCGCATGTTCAAGTGGGGACTATCGCCGCTGGAGTTCAGCTTCTTCCACAAGCCCAACCGCAGCCTGATCCTCAAGGCCATCGCCAACCTCAGGACCTTCGGCGCGCTCACACCCGAGAACCGGGTGACAGCCGACGGCCGGCGCATGGCCGACCTGCCGCTGTCGCTGCGCAGCGCCCGTCTTTTGCTCGAGGCCGAGAAGGGCGGCGCGCGCGTGGTCGACCGGGCGCTGAAGGCCATCGCCATCTTCGAGAGCAGGGGCATCGTCAGCAAGGAGTTCGCCGGCGAAAGCTACTCGCGCTCCCCCTTCAGGTCCGACCTGCTCAACCAGCTCGACCTCTGGGAGGACCGCCGCAGCAACGCCCGCCTGGTCTCGCGCAAGAAGTCGGCCCTGGCCGGCGAGATCTACGGCGAGCTCAAGAAGCGCTTGGCCGTTCCGCCCTCGCGGGGAGCGCTGTCGGCGGCCGAGCAAAAGCACCTGTTCCGGGCCGTGCTTTCCGGCTTCTGCGACGGCGTGTACTTCAGGGGCGAGGGGATCTACTGGCGGGAGGGCGAGGAGCGGCAGCTGGAGCGCTCATCGGTCCTGTACCAGGCCCGGCCGGAAATGGTCGCCGGCCTGCCTTTCGACCTGGTCATCCAGCGCGAGGACCCGCGCAGCGGCAGCCGCGAGGAGAGGACCATCGCGCTGCTCACCTTCTGCTCGGAGGTATCCCTCCCGCAGCTGGAGGACCTGCGGCCGTTCAGCTACGAGAAGCGCCGCAGCGTCGCCCTGGAGGAGGATCGGCTCCGGGTGCGCGAGGAGATTGTCTTCGGGTCGCGCCGGATCCGGGCCCAGGACGCCGAGCCCGACTGGGCGCAGCCCGGAGAGAAGCACGAGGTCCTTTCCCTGGCCCTGCAATGGTTCGAAAGGAACCAGGACAGTCTTCCCTGCCTCGCCGAGCTGGAAAGGAACCGCGCCTGGTATGCCGAGGCCGGGAAGGTCCTCGGCGTGAATCTTCCCCCCTTCGAGAACTCCTTGCGCGAGTACCTCTACCGCCAGCTGCGCCGCAGCCTGAAGATCGACGAC
>JAFGST010000190.1 GCA_016934475.1 Candidatus Aminicenantota bacterium
AAATTCTGCTCCTGGACTGAATAGGGCTTTGCTGACACTGACACTGACACTGACACTGATATACTGTTGACGCTCCAGGCCATATCTTATAGAATAGGGATTCACCTCAACAGGAGGCTATCCATCATGGCTCGCATCGAACCGTTCCAAGGACTGCGGCCGCGTCCCGACCTGGCCGACAAGGTCGCCGCCCCGCCCTACGACGTGCTCAGCTCCGAGGAGGCGCGCGAACTGGTCCGGGACAACCCGTATTCCTTCCTGCATGTCGGCAAGCCCGAGATCGACCTCCCCGCCGGCACCGACCTCTACGCCGACGAGGTCTACGCCAAGGGCAGGGAGAACTTCACCCGTTTCATACGCGAGGGCGTCCTGAGGCGGGACGAGCAGCGCTGTTTCTACATCTACAAGCAGGTCTGGGGGGAGCACGTCCAGGTCGGCCTGGTGGCCGGCGCCTCCTGCCAGGACTACCAGGACGACGCCATTAAGAAACACGAGCTCACCCGCGAGGACAAGGAGCTCGACCGCCAGCGCCACATAGAAACCCTGAACGCCCAGACCGGTCCCGTTTTTCTGACCTACCGGCAGCAAGATGCCGTCGACCGGCTGATCGCGCAGGGGATGAAGAAGGAGCCGGCGAACGACTTCGCCACCTACGACGGCGTACGCCACATCCTCTACGTGGTTAACGACGCCGCATGGGTCGCGGCCATCCGCGAGGAGTTCCGGAGCCTGGACGCGCTCTATGTCGCCGACGGCCACCATCGTTCGGCGGCGGCCACCCGCATCAAGGTCAAGCGCCAGGAGGCGAACCCGGGCCACAGCGGTGACGAGGAGTACAACTTCTTCCTGGCCGTCATCTTCCCCGACCGCCAGATGAAGATCCTGCCCTACAACCGGCTGGTCCGGGACCTCAACGGCATGTGCAAAGCCGAATTCTTCGCCCGCCTGTCGGAACGCTTCACCTACGAGGAGGCGGAGACGAAAGTCCCGGAGAAGCCCGGGGAAATCGGCCTGTACATCGCTGGCAAGTGGTATCTGCTGCGCGCCCGCCCGGCAACATTCAACGCCGGCGACGCCATCGCCTCCCTCGACGTCTCCATCTTGCAGGACAACCTCCTGGACCCGGTGCTGGGCATTCGCAACCCGCGCACCGACAAGCGCATCGATTTCGTCGGCGGCATCCGCGGGACGGCCGAGCTCGAGAGGCAGGTCGACGGCGGCCGCTTCGCGGTCGCCTTCTCCCTGCGCCCGACCACCATCGGGCAGTTGTTCGCCGTGGCCGACGCCGGCCGGATCATGCCCCCCAAGTCGACCTGGTTCGAGCCCAAGCTGAAGGACGGCCTGGTTTCTCACCTGCTGGAGTAGCCCGGCCCGAATTTTCGTTTCCCTGTATCAAACGAAGGAGGAACGCATGGCGGTTCTGGACGGAAAATTGGTGGCCGAGAAGGTCCGGCAGGAAGTCGCTCTGGAGGTCGAGGGGCTGAAGAGCGGGATGGGGATGGTCCCGGGCCTGAGCGTGATCATGGCCGGGAACGATCCCGCCTCGCGCTCCTACGTGAATTCCAAGAGCCGGCTGGCCGAGAAGCTCGGCATCCGCTCCGAGCTGGTCGCGCTGGCCGAAGACGTCGGCGCCGACGAGCTCATCGCCGTCATCGAGGCCCGGAACGCCGACCCCGCGGTCCACGCCCTCCTGGTGCAGATGCCCCTGCCCGGGCACCTCGATCCTTGGGCCGTCATCGATCGCATCGCGCCCGAGAAGGACGTCGACGCCTTCCATCCCTTGAACCAGGGGCGGATCCTGCAGAACCGCGGACGCATATTTCCCTGCACGCCGCTGGGGATCATGAGGATCCTCGACCATTACGAAATCGACCCGCTTGGGCTGAACGCCGTGGTTCTGGGACGGAGCTTTCTCGTGGGCAAGCCCATGGCCGCCATGCTGACCAACCGCAATGCCACGGTCACCCTCTGCCACTCGCGCACCGTCGGCTTGGAGGCGATCCTGCGCGAGGCCGACCTGGTCGTGGCCGCCATCGGCAAGCCCGGCTTCGTCACCGTCGACATGGTCAAGCCCGGGTCCGTGCTGGTCGACGTCGGCATCAACCACATCGAGAAGGAGGAGGATTTCGCCAAATTCTGTCCCCGTTCCCAATACGACGAGTTCAAGCGGAAGGGCACCGTCATCATCGGCGATATCCATTACCAGGCCTTCGCCAAAGCCGCCCACTACACGCCGGTCCCGGGCGGCGTCGGCCCGCTGACGGTGGCCATGCTGATGCACAACACCGTGGAGCTGTGCAAGAGATCTCTGGCTGGGAAGGGACAGGCTGGATGAACTCGGCGTACGGCGTACGGCGTACGGCATACGGCGGGAAAAAGCCCTCGCGGGATGCGGTCCCGGCTGCACGCCTGATAAAGGGTGTTGGCAAAAAGAACTTGGCGTACGGTCTGCGGCGTAGGGCATATGGCAAGAAAAGACCGTCAAAGAAGCCGGTTCACGCCAGCGACAAGATCGGGGCCAGGAATGAAGCTCATCCATTGTCTTTGCCGTCCGCCGTCCGCCGTCCGCCACATGCCGAGACCGTCTTGATCACCGGCGCTTCCGGTCTCCTGGGCCGCGCCCTGGTCGAGGAACTTTCCGGCGCCGGCTACCGGGTGCTGGCCCACTATCGCCGCCGCCCGGGAGCGGGCCGGGAGGGAGTCCTCTGGCTCAAGGGCGATTTTTCCAGCGTGGAGGGCACGGCCGCCTTCCTCGAGGAGCACCGGGCCGCCCTGCGCGACTGCAGGCACGTGGTGCACAGCTATGGGCCGATCCTCGAGAAGGCCACCGTAGACGTGACCGGCTCCGACCTCGTGAACGCCTTCGGCCAGCAGCTGCAGCCGGCCCTGGACATCACGCGCTTCCTTCTGGCCGGGGGCGGCCTGCGTTCGGCGCTGTTCATCGCCTTCGAGGACACGGGCCGGGTGCGCCCCTACGCCAAGGTCCTGGCCTTCGCCATGGCCAAGAATTCCCTGCTGCTGCTCAGCCGCTCTCTGGCCGCCGTCCATCCCGGCGTCCGCTTCAACGTCTTCTCGCCGCCGACCCTGGCCGGCGCTGCGGTGCGCCACCCGACCATCGGCCCGGTCGCTGCCGCCGAGGTGGCCGCCAAGGTGCGCCGCATCCTGCGGGGCCGAGGCACGGGCCGTCACTACCGCTGGACCGCGCCCGGCAGGGAACCCATCTCCGGGAGGAAAGCATGAACCAAGGGCAGAAGCTCGCCCGTTACCAGCGCATCCGCGATCAGCTGACGGAGCTGCTCGTCAAGACGAACGACGCCCAGGCGCGCATGGCCACCGTCGTGGCCCTGCTCTACCACAAGTTCGGCCATTTTTTCTGGTGCGGCTTCTACCGCCTGGTCGACGGCGACCTGGTGGTCGGGCCCTACCAGGGACCGCTGGCCTGCCAGGTCCTGGCGCGGGGGAAGGGGG
>JAFGST010000191.1 GCA_016934475.1 Candidatus Aminicenantota bacterium
CGCTCCTCCACCACCACCAGCATGATCGAGGCCACGCCCACGCCGCCCACCAGCAGGGTGAAAGAGCCGATCAGGCCGAGAAAGACGGTGAAGGCGGAAAAGAACGTGTTGAAGGATTTTTCGAGCTCGGTCACGTCCCAGATGAAGAGGGCGTCCTCGTCCCGGGGGTCGAAGCCGAGGCGCCGGCCCAGGTGCCGGCGCAGCGTGCGGATCAGGGCCTTGCTCTGGGCGGGGTCCTCGGGCTGGAGCAGGAAATTGCCCACGTACTTCCAGCCGTAGAGCGCGGAGAAGGTGGTCCAGGGGATGAAAGCGCAGTGCTCGTCGCGCTGGCCGCTGTAGTTGCTGTTCTGCTGCTTCTCCTTCATCACCCCGACCACGGTGAAGGGCACTCCCTCGATGGCGATGTCGCGGCCGACGGCCGTGTCGCCGTGGAAGAGGTCCTGGGCCAGGGTGTTGCCGATGAAACAGACGCGGCGCTTGCCTTCGAGGTCGGCGGGGTTGATGAAACGCCCCGTTTCGGGGATGGTGTTGCGCATGAGGGCGAAGTCGGGATTGACGCCGCGCACGCTGTTGGCCAGCTCCTGGCGGCCGAAGCGGATGCGCCGCGTCATGATGAACTCGGGCGTGATGCGGCCGATGCCCGTCACCTGGGCCGGTAGGGCTTCCACCTCCTCGGCGGTCATGCGCACCTGCCGTCCCTTGAAGAAGCCCTCGTGGGCCATGGTGGTGCGCGCCGGCCAGACGATCACCAGGTTCTGGCCCATGCCGTGGGCGCGCTTGAGCTGCATCTTGTGCACCGAGACGCCGAAGGCGATGAGCAGCACCACCGAGAAGGTGCCCCAGACGACCCCCGACAGGGTCAGGACGGTGCGCAGCGGCTGGCGGCGCAAGTCGCGCAGGAAGTTGCGCAGGAAGGCGGCGATCATTCGATCTCGCGCGGCGGGCGCTCCACCACCTGCTCCTTCTCCTTCAGCCCCGAAAGGATCTCCACGTTGAGGCCGTCGGAAAGGCCGGTGCGGACCTCGCGGCGCACGGCTTCCTTGCCCTTCGGGACCTCAACGTACTTCTTGCCGTTTTCGAACAGCAGCAGGCGCTCGGGCAGGATCAGCGTGTCGCGGCGCTCCTGGATCTTGACCTCGGCCGTGGCCGAGTAGCCGGCGCGCAGGGTCAGGCCGGGGACGCGCGTGATGGCGATCTCGATGTCGAAGAGGGTGGCGTTACCCTCCTTCTTGGCCTTGGGGTAGATGCGCTCCAGGACCCCCTCCACCCGGGTGTCGCCCAGGGCGCCCACCTGGATGGCGGCCTTCATGGGCGGCTCGAGCTTGCCCACGTCGATCTCGTCGACCGTGCCTTTGAAGAGCAGCCGGCCCATGTCGGCCATGGAGCAGAGCTCGGTGCCGGGCTGGAAGTTGGTCAGGGGCACGACCGGGTCGCCCTGGAACACGGCCTGCGAGAGGACGATGCCGGCGATGGGCGCCTTGACGATCGAGTCGATGGAGCGCGTGGCCATCTGGATGCGCCCCTTCTCCAGCAGCTCGAAGCGATCGCGGGCGACGTCGAACTTGAGGGCGGCCTCGCGCCACTGGGCCTCGCAGGCCTCCATGTCGGACTTCGAGATCAGGTCGTCCTTGAAGAGCTGCAGCAGGCGCGAGCGGTCGTTGGCCGCCTTGCCGCGGCCGACCTCGGCCATCTCCATGCTGCGCCGGGCCTCGACGTACTCCAGGGGCGTGGGGTTGGGCGAGACCTTGAAGAGCGGCTGTCCCTCCTTCAGCTGGTCGCCGACCTTGAACATCACCTCGGCCACGATCCCGGAGATGGTCGACTTGACCTTGATCTCCTGCTCGGGCTCGATCGTGCCCACCGCCAGCGCCTTCTCGGCGATGTCGCCGCGCTGGACGGCCACCAGCTTGAAGGCCGGGGCGTTGTTGCCGTTGCCGGCCAGGAGCATGTACAGCGCGCCGGCGGCCAGCAGGCCCAGGAAAGAGAACAGGACGATTTTCTTCATTTTGCCTCTCCTCGGGGATCGTCTCAATGGTTATAACGGCAGCGGCGGCGAAAAAGTTCTATTTCCGGCGGGCGGTCGGCAACGGCTTGTCGGTCCGGGAATAGATCTCGGCCGGGCCGGTTCGGGCCTGGACGCGCAGCCCGTCGATCTTCCCTCCGTCGTCCCTCGAGAAAAGGATCGTCGTCGGCGTGTCGGTGAAGAAGAACTCGGTCGCCGAGGCGGCCAGGATGGGGTTCTTGGCGCCGCCGGCGCGCTGGGAGAAGAGTTTCTCCCCCTTGCGGGTGATATAGCGGTCCTCGCCGGCCGGATTGACGTAGACGCCGACCAGCTCGTCCAGCGCCGCGGCCGGGAGCGTGACCGGCTTGCGCTCCAGCCTCGGCAGGCCCAGCACCAGCTCGGCGATGCGCACGGCCCGCGGCTCGGGCTCGCGGCCCTGGACGGCGCTATTGCTCAGGAGGGCGACGTACACGCCGTCGTCGGGTAGGGCCAGGGCGTAGGAGAGGAAGCCGTTGATGCCGCCGCCGTGCTCGATGGTGCGATGCCCGCGCAGGTCGGAGACGAACCAGCCGCAGCCGTAGCCGGTCGACTCCCCGTTCGCCATGAGGAAGGGGGTGAACGCCCGGTCCAGGCACTCTTTCTTCAGCAGTTTCCCCGAGAGGACGGCGTCGTTCCAGATCGCCAGGTCGTCGACCGAGCTGTATAGGGAGCCGGCGGCGTAGGGCTGGGTCATGCTCAGGTAGGGGGCGTTGACGAAGCCCTCGCTGTCACTCTGGTAGCCGGGGACGCGGCGGGGAATGATTTTCTCGGTGCGGTCGTAGCCGGAGCGCTTCATGCCCAGAGGGGCGAAGATGTTCTCGCGCACGAAGGCCTCGTAGCTCATGCCGGAGACCTTCTCGATGATGGCTCCCAGCATGACGTAGCCGCTGTTATTGTAGTTCCAGTGCTCGCCGGGCGTGAATTCAAAGGGCTTGTCTTTGGACATGGCGATGATCTCCTGCGGCGTCATGTCTTTGCGCCACAGCGGCAGCCACTCCTCCATGTTGGTGTAGCTCCGGATCCCCGAGGTGTGGGCCAGCAGGTGCTCGATGGTCACTTTGTTGCTCCCGGTCGGAAAATCGGGGATGTACTTGCCGATCTCGTCCCCGAGGGAGAGCTGGCCCCGTTCGGCCAGCATCAGGACGGCCACGGCGGTGAACTGCTTGGTGATCGAGCCCAGGCGGAAGGCCATGTCGGGCTCGATGGGAACCCCGAGCTCGAGGTTGGCCAGGCCGTAGCCCTTGCGGAACAGGGTCTTGCCGCCGCGGCGCACGATGACCGTCGCCCCCGGCTCGCCGGGCTTGTATATCTGGCTCATGACGGCGTCGATCTCCTTGGCCAGCTGCGCTTCGTCGCCCGGCACCCGGGCGGCGGGCAAGGAGCCGACGGCAATGAGGATCACGGCCAGCCAGAACGACCGGACGGGCGATTTTTTCTTCATGGGCACCTCCGCGTGACGGTTCGGGATTATACTATGATACGAACGAGCGCAGGAAGTGTTTCGGCGGCCGGCATCGGCAACGGTTGCATGGAACGGGGCTTTTCCCTACAATGCGTTGGGAAAGGAGCTGGATCGGGAAAATGACCTTCAAGCGAGTCGCCAGGATATGCAAGGACTTCCGGTGTGCGGTGACTGTCCTTTGCCTGGCAGGGATCTGTCTGGTCGCGGCGGGGTGCGACCCCGCCCCCCCTGCGGCCGCGGGCGAAGCCGCTGCTCCTCCGGGCGGCGTCCTGGCGGAGCGCTGGGCCGCCTTCTCGGGGAACCGCCCGGCGAAGGTGGTCTATGCGCGGGCTCCGAGGCTGTTCTGCCTCGACCTGGCCAGCGGCGCGGAGAGGGAGGTGCCCGGGGTGGAAGTCGCCGGCGCGCCGGGGCGCAGGCTACGCGGCGGCTCGCCGCGTCCTTCCTGGGCCCCCGACGGCGGGAGGTTCGCCTACCGCTTCGCGGGCCGGGTCTATGTCTGCGACGAGGACGGACGCCGGCGGGCTATCATCCATCCCCGCATGGACTGCTCCGACGAGACGCGCTGGAGCTGGCACCGCCGTGACGGCAGCGACTGGCTGGCGGGCCCCTCGGTCGAGGGGCAGGTCATCCTGGTGAAGGTCTCCGACCCGGCGGTCGTGCGCACCGCATTCGCCGGCGGCCGCGTCGCCAAGCACTGCGAGATTACCGGCAGCGGCCGCTTCGTCGTGTACGACGACGGCGTGGGCATCTTCGTCGCGCTCTTCGGCGCCACGGAGCGGGGACGGCGCATCTCCCGGGGCCAGAGCTGCCGGCCCTGCGCCGCCGCCGACGACCGGGCGGCCTGGCTGCCCTCCCCCCACGACCGCTACTGCATCTTCGACGCGGCCGACGGCCGCTTCCTCGGCGACCTCATGGCGCCGCCGGGTGAAAAGATCTACCGCCTGAACTGGTCCAACCTGCCCGACTTCGCCGTGCACATGGACGATACGCGCACCGACGCCCGCATGCATGCGCGCCGGATCGCCACGGGCGAGAGCCTGTTCCTAGGGAGCGGCTGGGACCCCGATCTGTGGGTCAGCCCGTCGCCCCGGGCCCGCTAGCGCCGGTCCGCCTGCCGCCGCGGGCGAAGGAAAGGTAGGCCAGGGCCGCCAGGCCGACGGCGTATTCCCAGGCCTGGCTGGCGACATGGATCACGATCCCCGCCTCCTTGATGTTCGCCGCGGGGATCTTCAAGGTGGTGAAAACCAGGACGAAAGCCAGCTCCCAGGTGCCGAAGCCGGCCGGACCCTGGACGGGGAGCAGGGTCGACAGCTCGGTGGCGGCCAGGCCGAAGCTGAAAAGAGAAAAATTCTTCAGGCTGGCCCCCAGATGAAGCACCCCCTCGAAGAGGATGAAATTGTAGACGTACTTGCAGAGGCGGATGCCCAGGCTGATGGCGAGCACCTTCAGCCGCTGCCGATTGCGGTCGTGCTCCCGCAGGTAGTCGTGGATGCGATCGATTGCCCCCTGCAGTCGCCCCAGCCGCAGGCGCTGCAGCCTCCCTCCCCCCCGCAGGAAGGCGAAAAAGCGGTCTGCGAAGAGGATCCCCAGGATCGACAGCACGAGCAGGATGGCCATAGCCGCGGTGAGATGCCAGCGGCTCATCCCGGTCTCAAGGAAAAAAAGCAGCCCCCCGAGCATCAGGACCAGGGCGACGGCATCGTACAGGGCGCCGATGACGAAGCTGGCCGCGCTTTCCTCCACGGCGATCCCCCGCTTCTTCGTCAGCCAGGCGTAGAATCCCAGGGCCGCCGCCCGCGCCGGCAGCAGGTCGACCGAAAAGTTCCGCACCAAGGTGATCAGGAAGATGTGCCTGGCGGACAGTTTTCCCGACAGCAGGACGTGGTACTGCCAGGCCCGCAGCACGCTGCCCAGCAGCCACAGGAGAACGAAGGCCAGCAGGTAGACGGGCGGGATGCGGACGAAGTTGGCCCCGATGTCGGCGAGCGACACGTCCCGGAAGAATGCCAAGACAATGGCCGCCAGGATCAGTGCGGGAACGACGATTCTGCTGAAGCGCGCGCCCGCCGGCCCGGCGCTCATGCCTGCAGCTTGCCCCGGATGGCGGAGAGATCGGCGATCCCCAGGCGCTCCATCTCGGA